>DATAPK010000478.1:0-7528 GCA_036265245.1 Tepidisphaeraceae bacterium
AGACAATGCTCAAAATTGCGAGCCCCAAAAAGAGCGGGATAAAAACGACCAGCAGTTCACCGTTCATTTTTGGTTGTTATCTCCTTTTCAACCAAATTCGATCATCTAAGAAATGCGCCGGCCATTAGAATTGTCAGGCAAATTTCGATCAGAACCCGTATTCCTTCCAGCGGCGTGTGACCAGTTCTTTGGTTTTGTCGTCCATTTCCAATTCCTTTGGCCAGGCGCGCACTTTTCCCTCACCTTGCCATTTCGCAGTCGCGTCGAAGCCGATTTTGCTGCCGGCGCCGTGTTCGGGGGAGGCGTGGTCGAGGATGTCGACTGGGCCATGGACGATTTCGGCGTCGCGCTCGGGGTCGCAGTTGCTGAAGAGGTGGAAGAGAACATCCTGCTCGTTGTGAACATCAACGTGCTCATCGACGATGATGATGAACTTGGTGAAGCTCATCTGGCCTGCACCCCAGATGGCGTGCATCACGCGGCGGGCTTGCATCGGATATTCCTTGCGGATTTTGATGAAGGCACAGTTGTGGAACACGCCGCTGATGGGGAGGCAGTAATCGACGATGTCGGGGACGATCATTTTGAGCAGCGGCAGGAAGATTCGCTCGGTGGCTTTGCCGAGGAAATAGTCTTCCATCGGGGGTTTGCCGACGATTGTCGTGGGGTAGATCGGATTTTTTCGCATCGTGATCGCGGTGACGTGGAAGGCGGGATAGAAATCGGCGAGAGAGTAGAAACCCGTGTGATCTCCGAATGGGCCTTCGAGGAGTTTTTCCTGTGGATCGACGAAACCTTCGATGACGATCTCGGCGTTGGCGGGGACTTCTAAATCGATGGTGCGGCATTTGACGAGTTCGATGCCGCTGCCGTTGAGGAAGCCGGCGAAGAGGAGTTCTTCCATGCCGGGGGGAAGCGGCGCGGTGGCGGCGTAGGGGAGGACGGATTCGCCGCCCAACACAATCGCCAGCGGCATTTTCTCGTTACGTTTTTGGTACATGCGAAAATGGCGGGCACCGTCGTGGTGCATGTGCCAATGCATGGCGGCGAGGCGCGGGCCAAAGGGTTGGACGCGATACATTCCGATGTTGCGGTCGCCGGTTTCGGGATTTTTGGTGTGGATTCCGCCGAGGGTGATGTAGCGGCCGTTGGGGCGGTAATCCGCGGCGGCGCTGCGCTGTGCCGCGGCGTCAGGTTGAAGCGATTGGTTACTGCGAAGATCGCCGTCGAGGGGCCAGCATTGGATGATGGGGAGTTTGGTGAGATCGGCTTGATCGCCTTCGAGAACGATCTGCTGGCAGATTCCGCTGCGAACGCTCTTGGGCGGAAAGCTGGCGAGCTTGATGAGGTCGAGGCCCTTCTTCATTTTCTCCATCAGGGTCGTGGGCATCTCGGGCTTGACGAGTTGCTGCACGCGGTCGGCGAGGGCGTCGAGTGAATCGGTGCCCAGGGCCTGGTTCACCCGCCAGTAGCTTCCGAAGGTGTTGATCGCGACGGGAATGTCGGAGCCTTCGACGTTTTCGAAGAGCAACGCCTTCCCGCCCAGCGCGGCGGCGGGGCTTTTGTCACGCTCGTGGTGGCCGTGCGGGGCGGGGGTTTTGCAGACGCGGTCGCAGATTTCGGCGATCTCGAGAATCGGATCGACCTTAGTCTTGACTCGAATCAACTCGCCCTGTGTTTCCAGGAGTTGAATAAATTCAGAAAATGTGGCTGTGCCCATGAGGATTTGAATCGTAGCCGATCAGCGCGGCAAAACAATTTCAGACGTTTTAAAATCGCTGGCGATCATTGAGGTTCGTTGGTCATCTCGCGATGATATTCCGATATGAGGGAAGCAACGCTAAAACCTGCCGTTCAAGTAAAGAGGCGTCGCACTTTGAAGAGATTTGGGCTGATCTGTGTGTGTATTCTTATATGGTTTATTATAACGAGCGTTCATCGCGCATATGGCACGAAACACGTGGTCGAATCGGCCCTTAATATGCGGGAAATCGGCGGTTCGCTTCTGCGCTACGCCAATGATCATGCCGGGCATTATCCAAATCAACTAAGTGATTTACTTCGGTACGGAGAAGACATTCCATCCGATTGGTTCGTAGTGGAGTGGGGATCTGCCACGCCAGCGTCTGGCCAAACTCTGAACGAGCGTGCCGATCAAATGGATGCTGGCGGACATTGCTCATACGCTTATCTTGCCCCTGGCCGCATGGAAAAAGACGTTCCATTGGATTCGGTGCTGATGTATGAAGATGACGGCGTGGGCCCTTCGGGTGGAATCAATTGCCTATTTGGTGACGGACACGCTGAAGTCTTGACAATTTCACAGGCAATTAACGCGATCATTCGAACGGTGCGGGAATCAGATCGATTGCCAACCACTGCGCCAAGTACACAAAACACAGCGCAAGTGATTCGGTCACATTGAAACTTGCCACAATTCCGGGCATGATCCTCTCAAGAGCCGTGGGCAGGGACGTTCACGGGTAGTGGGAACTTTTTTAGCCTGCCTGCGTCCAATCTGATGTCGAGCCTGAGTGGTGCACATGACGAGATCGATCTGCCGCCAAAAAGCGGCGGCGCCGCGCCCGCAAATGCGGAGGCGGAGTTGCTTCGCCGGGCGCAGTTCGGCGACCGGGCGGCGTTCGGGCAGATCGTCGTTCGCTTCCAGGATCGCCTGTACAACTCGATCCTGCGGATGGTCGGCGATGCCGAGGAAGCACGCGATCTCACGCAGGAGACGTTCACGCGGGCGCTGATCAAGATCGAAAGCTTCCGCGGCGAATCGGGGGCGTATACCTGGCTGTTTCGCATCGGCGTGAACCTGGCGATCAGCCAGCTTCGCAAAGAGCATAAGCATCGGATGTTTTCGTTGAATCAGCCCGCGGGAGGAAACGGCGCGGCCTCGCGAGGGGGAGATGAAGATCAGGCGTCGTCGCTGATCGACCGGCTGGCGGAAACAAACGGAACGTCGCCGGGCGACGCGAGCGAAAAGCGAGAGAGCAGCGAGCAGGTGCTGGCGGCGCTGGGAAGGCTCGACGCGGAATATCGCGCCGTGCTGATTATGCGGGATGTTGAGGGATTTGATTATCAGCAGATGGCTGAGGTGCTTGGCCTTCCGCTGGGAACGTTGAAGAGCAGGTTGTTTCGGGCGCGATTGGCGCTTCGTGATGAATTGAAGGCGTATTTAAAATGATTTTGGATTGCGGATTGCGGATTTGGATTGTGTTCCAAATCCGCAATCTAAAATCCAAAATCCAAAATGAAATGGCCCAGAATCAGGAACAAATCGAAGCCAGGCTTTGTGCTTACATTGATGGTGAGCTCGATGCCGCGGAGCGCGCGGAGATTGAGAAGCATCTGGAAGCCAATCCGCAGCATCGCAGGCTGATTCAGGAATTGACGGCGCAGCGGGATTTGCTGCATGCGCTGCCGCGCGAGAAAGCGCCGGCGGAAATCGTTGAAACGATTCAGGGGCAGTTGGAGCGATCAGTTTTGCTGGGAAGCCCGGGGGATGGGGGGGATATGCAGTCGATGCGGATCAGCCGATGGTCTCATCGCGGCGCGATCGCGGCGATTTTGCTGCTGGCGGCGGGGTTGGGATTCCTGGTTTACAAGGTTCTGCCCAGCAACAAGCCGCCCGCGGAATTCGCGGTGGCGCCGAAGGAAACCGGGCCGGTGCCGGCGACGCTGCAGACAGAGGAACGGCCGGAAATTACGAAGGATTTGACGCTCGCGGAGAAAACTGTTCCCACAGAGAAGACGGTTTCCGATGTGTCGCCGGCGACGCCTGCATTACCTTCTGTTGTGGCGGCTACGCCGCCGCCAGCGACGGCGCCGCTTACCATCGCTACCGCGATACCTGAGCAAGTGAGCAAACAAGGAGAGTCGCCGAACGCCGGCGGAGAGCTGGCGTTGATGCCTGGGGCGACGTCGAACATGCCGAGCGTGACAAACGCGCCGTTGCTCAACGCGATGAACCGGACGGACGTTGCGGACGCGAAGGCTCCGACGACGGCGATGGCGGCAACGGATGTTGCCAAGGATGTTTCCAACGGATCGATTTCCATGATCGTTTCGACGGATGATGTTGGCGTGGCGGACGAGCAGGTGCGTGCGTTTCTAAACGCCAACGCGATCGCGTGGGAGCCGGCGACGCAGACGCCTGCGCTCGAAACTCGCGAGTTGGAATCTGCCACGCGGGTGCGTAAGGAAGAGACGCAGCCGGCAGCGATTACGGGCATGTTTGCAACCACGCAGGCGATGGGAACTTTGCAGGCGAAGGTTGAACCGCCGACGACCAATGCGTTGGTTGACAATTCGGTCAATTATTTGAAGACACAAAGTGTCAACGGCGCATCGGCTCCTAACAGCGCATCGACGCCGCCGTTGGATGTTGCCGGGACGTCTTTGGCGACGACCGCGCCGGCGAGCCAGCCGGTTGGTCAGGCGATGGCTGAGGCGAATATTGCGACGATGTCTTTTCTCTGCCGCGATGTGACGATGGATCAAGCGCACGAATTGGCGGGGATGCTCTCGGCGAGGCCGGGGCAATCGGCGCAGGTGATCGCACCATCAGAAGCAAGTCGAACGTTGGGATTTAGTGTTGGTGGAGGCGGCGGAGGAGGCGGCGGATTTGGTGGGGGCGGTGGTGCAAGCGGCGGACGAGGTGGTGGGTTTGGCGGTGGCGGCAGCAGGTTCGACGTCTTGTCATCGACCCAGCCGACAACAACCGTGGTTGCATCGTTCGATCAATCACTGACAACACAAGCATCGCCGACGACACAAGCAGAGGATCGGCTGGAAAAGGACGCCGAAAAATTCAGTCTTCAGCAACGGGTTGGCTTTCAACAACAGCAGGTAAGCCTGGCGATGCCGACCACGCAGGCGGAGCAAGGGCATGTTGATTTGTTGATAGTTGTTTGCCCCCAGGTTTCGGCTGCTACCCAGCCTGCCACACTTCCCGCCGATCAAACGGTGCCGCTAAAAGTGCCGTAATTGCATCGATTTTTGCATACAAATAACTCCACTCGCGTTTTTCATATCGTATTGAAATGTTTGAGCGGCACCGGCGTCTGGTTATATGATCGGGCCGATTTTGTAACGCTTGCCTTTGTCGGTGGACACTAACAATAATGATTGTGTCGTGTCTATCATCTGGAACGAAGGAGCAGCGATGGAAACGACCCGGATGAATGTGATTGGCTGGATATCGGTATTTGGTTATTTCGGATTATGTGGAATGATTACCTGCTGCAATAAACAATGAAACAAAACGAGAGAAGCGGACTGTAGTAATGTAGAGAGACGCTTCTCTCACAAGCCCCTACCCCCCCTGAGCCCCGGACGTCTTCCCCGCGTCTGGGGCATTTTTTGCGCGCATCACGCCGGAACATGCCGCAATGTTTGAAACTGTCTCCATTGCTGGATCGCGAGATAAACTCCGAATATCACGGCCAGTGCCGAGATAATTGGGAATCCGTTATTCATTGTGCGGACGAGGTAGAAAAGATTTCCGAGCGTGGCCGCGCACGTGAGAACGAAAACGCATAACACCGGCAATGGGCGACGAGCTAGTGCCATGACGATCCCATCGGCAATGAGAGTCATCGCGAATGCCGTGATGGCCAAGTCGCTCCAGAATTCCATCGTGTCGCGGTAATAAATCTTGGTGCCGTCATCATAGAGAAGGAAATCGCACTTGGCGGGGAAGGGACGGGTCGGATCGGGGTAGGGCTCGAATGTCGTATGAAAAATTTTGGAAGAGAAATATCCAAGCGTGTGGGGCGCGAGAATGAGGAGGAGAATGCCCATCGCGACACTGATCCAAACTTCAGCGCCGATTGCTGCACGTCCGGCGGGGGCGCGAGTGGTGGGAGAGCCGCAGCCGTCACAGAAACTGGCTCCTGCCCGCAACGGCAATCCGCAGGATCGGCAATAAGAGGTTGCGGCGGGGGTGGTGGCTGGACTTGGCGCGGGTGATGATGGAGAAGCTTCGGGCGTTGCCTGCTGGGTCTGCGAAAGTTTCGGAAGCTTGGACAGGTCCATTAAAACTCCAGCTTACTGTATTAAGCCGGCGTTGAAAGGACTTTTATTGATCCGCGCCCTGTGCATGCGGTAATTCGCATTGCTCGCAATCCGGCAGGATGCACTTCTCGGCGGGGGCGGCGGCGGAAATGCCTTGCGCCTTGCAAACGCGGCGGGCCAGGTAGTAGCTGCCGACCACGAATATGAGGGAGAAGGCCTGGGCGGCGATCGTTTCCCAGTTGTTGAAGATCGCGAACCAAGTGCCTAGCCAATCGGGAAATTGCACTGACAGATCATGCTGGGGCAGCCAGTTCGCCTGCTGCATTTCCTGGACGCTTTCTCCAACCATCACCATCAATACGACGCCGAGCATGATTCCCGTCAGAACCAGCATCCGCTTGTACGGAAGGCGGTAATGCAACGCGAACGTGAGGTAGGCGACGATGGCGGTGAGTGTCAGGCCGATGAGCGTGCCTTCAAAAACGACATGCGAGCCTGCTTTGAGGCGAAGCGTCTGGAGGAAGAGGACGATTTCAAAACCTTCGCGATAGACGGAAGTGAAGCCGATGAGCAGCAGGCCGCGGAAGATAATCTTCCTGCTTTGGCCGGGGTTTTCGATGAGGGCGCGTTTGCGGCGGTTGTGGAAGGTGATCCATCCGGTCCAATAGACCTTGTGGAAGAACCAGTTCATGATGACAAGGAGCACGACAACAGCCAGCAATCCGGTGGCGGCCTGGATTTCCAGGGCCGGCGCGTTGATGGTTGAAATGAGCGCGACGACGATAAACCAGGTTGCTACGGAAGCGACGAAGGATGCGCCGGCGCCGATTGCGACGGGCTTCCAATAGTCTTCTTCGGTGCGAACCAGGCTCGCCGTCAGAGCCGCGAGGACGAGAATGGCTTCAAGACCTTCTCTGAAAACAAGAATGCCGGTGTCCATCACTACGGCGGTGTGGCTCAGGCCGTCCGTTGTGGGATCAGGGTTGCCGCTTGCGGTAAGTCCTTGCCAGACCAACACGGCCACAATAAGAACGGCCGCTGCGAGGAAAATGATCGTGCTGATGCTCTTCCAGCCGCGAGTTTGGGGATTGGCGATCGGGGATGGAAGGGCGCTGCTTCCGCCAGAGGAATTCGTAACAACGGGGAGTTCCATAAAGATGAGCCTAGCCAACGGGAGGGTATAAATCAATGAGATTGCGTCTCAATCGATAGGAGAATGTTATTTTCCTGGGGCGGGGGTGTTGGCAGAGTCGACGACACGCAATGAGACGAATTGTGATCTCATATCATAATCGGCATCCTCCAATAGCCGATCGATGTCGCTCAATTTTTTTGATATCGCGGCAATTTCGCTTTTGTCCTGTTCGTACTGAAAGAGGTTCAAGGCGACCTCCTCAATCTTCCCGGGGTTGATGCGATCATTGATCGCGCGAGAGCGGGCGTCCAATTCGCTGAGATCGACGGAGAGATTCATCAGTTCGCGGTTCCATTGGGTCAGTGTGTC
>DATAPK010000479.1:0-2926 GCA_036265245.1 Tepidisphaeraceae bacterium
CGCATCCTGCGCGCCCGTCGCCTTGATGATCTGATCGACCGCTTCTTTCGCGGCATCAAACGCGCTGCGTCCGCCTTCGCGATATCCCATGCTGAGCGAATCATCGACCACAATCACCCGACTGGTTCGACTGCGCCCCGCCAGCCATCCGCCCAATCCCGTCGGTGAAAGTACGGGCCTTGCAATCGCGAAAATCAACAACATCACGATCAGCGTGCGGATAATCAGCAGCAGAATCTGCTCAATGCGCAGCCGCCGGCGATTGGTTTTTATCGTCAGCTTCAGATATTTCATCGGTGCCCATTCCACGAGTTGGAACCGCCGGCGATTCAGCAAATGAATGATGATCGGCACTGACGCGAGCGCCATGAGAGGCAGAAGATAGGGAACGATAAACGTCATAAAGATTCAGAAACCACAGGATGAACACGGATAAACGCAGATGAATTCAAATAAATACAAAATCGATTTCTGTCTTATCTGTGTTTATCCGTGTTCATCTGTGGTTCGATTTCTTATCCACCAAAATTCGCGATTTTTCCGCCGCGTTTCCCATGATCCATGCGCTGCCGCTGATGCAGATAGTGGCTGAGCGACAGGCTGAGATCGTCATCAGTCTTGAGCAGCACGTGATCGATGCCGCAGAATCGGCAACGCTGGGCGACTTCTTCGATGAACGTTTCCATCGCCTTTTGATATGCCTTGCGAAACGCCCACGGCTCGGCGAAGAGTTGCTCATCTCCTTCGATATCCTTGAACAGCACGCTGTCGTTAAATGGCAATTCGATTTCCTCGCGATCCAGGACGTGGAAAACCAGCACCTCGTGCCCGCCGTACTGCAATCGGCCCAGGCTTTTATAAAACGAATCGAGATCGCACAGCAGATCGGAAATCACAATCACCATTCCGCGGCTGCGAATTTGCTCTGAAACCTGAGCCATCACCTGGCCAAGCTCGGTCGTACGATTGGGGCGAGTTCGTTCGAGCAGATCGGTGATCTTGGCAAGCTGGGATTGCGTCGCGACGGGCCTCAGCCAGACGCGCTCGGCGTTGTCGAAGACCGCCATCCCCACCGCATCGCGCTGCCGCACGCACAAATGCGCGATCGACGCCGCGATCGTCGCCGCATAGTTGAATTTGTTCATCGCGCCGCGCCCATAATTCATACTGGCACTGGCATCGACGAGCAGCGTCGCTCGCAAGTTCGATTCCTCTTCATATTGCTTGATGAAATGACGATTCGTGCGGGCGTATGCTCGCCAATCAAGCCGCTTGAGATCATCGCCCGGCGAATACTCGCGATAATCGGCAAACTCCACCGACACGCCGTGAAGCGGGCTGCGATGCAAGCCGGAGATCGTTCCTTCGACAACGCGCTGGGCGCGCAATCCAAGCTTGGTGATCCGCGCAAGAATCTCAGGCTTTAAGTACGGATTCGATTCGGCCATGACTTTCCTTTGCCGATGCGTGCATCGGAATGTGGTCGATCAATTTCTTAATCACGGTCTCCGGCGTCTGCCCCTGGGATTCGGCGTTGTAATTCAACACCATGCGATGCCGCAGCACCGGCGCCGCCATCGCCTTGATATCCTCAATGTCCACCTCGGGCCGTCCATCCAGCGCTGCCTTGGCGCGAGCGCACAAAATGAGCGACTGTCCGCCACGCGGACCCACGCCCCACAGAATCCAGTCCCGCACAAACTGCGGCGCCGCTGCCTCGCTGTGTCGTGTCGAGCGAATCAGTCTCGCCACATAATCAACACAGAAATCACTGATCGGTACACGCCGGACGATGCGCTGAAGCTTCAGCAATTCCTCCGCCCCAAGCACCGCCTCAACGGTATGGGTCACATCGCTGGTGGTCACTCGATAGATCGTCCGCTCATCAGCCTCTGACGGATAATCGACGAAGATTTTGATCAGAAATCGATCGAGCTGCGCCTCGGGCAGCGGATATGTTCCCTCCTGCTCGATCGGATTTTGCGTAGCAAGCACAAAAAACGGATCGGGCAATTCATATCGCTTGCCGCCGGCACTGACTTGCCGCTCCTGCATTCCTTCGAGCAAAGCCGCCTGCGTTTTGGGCGGCGTACGGTTGATTTCATCCGCCAGCAACACATTCGCAAAAATCGGCCCATGCAGAAACTTAAACGACCGCTCGCCGTTGGCGCGATCTTCATACATCACGTCCGTGCCCGTGATATCCGACGGCATTAAATCCGGCGTAAACTGAATCCGGCTGAAATCCAGCGAAAGGCACTGAGACAGCGTGCGGATCATCAATGTCTTGGCCAGCCCCGGCACACCTTCCAGAATGCAATGTCCGCGCGCAAACAGACAGACGAGCAGTTGATCGACCACATCCTGCTGCCCGACGATCACCTGTGCCATCTGCTTGCGAACCCGATCCCGTGCATCGCGTAATTGTGCGAGGCCCTGAAGATCATCGTGATTATTGTTACCGCTCAATGGACGCCTCTTTCTGGATAGTGACGATTGATGATTGAAGCTTGAAAAGCATTGGACTGATATTTTTTCAAGTAACAATCCTCAATCCTCATCCTTCATCTTTGATAGATGGGCAAAAATTTATACGGCAATTGCAGGATAATCATCGCAATGCTCGTCCCGTACACCGGCCCGATGCCATCGCCAGGCCACGAACCATCGTGTGCCTGTTGTTGGAGCAATTGATCTCGCGCCCCGGGAAAATAGTTATCCCAGTATTTGTCTCCCGCCTGATAAAACGCCTGCGAAGCATAGAGATGCGTGTAGTAATCGTGCCCGCCCCCCTTGCTCCAATTTTTCGCGTTGACCTGAAACTGCTTATCCACGAACGCCAGGCACGCGTCCGCCATCTTCGAGTCATAATCACCGGCGTTATAAAGACACGCGATCGCCGCCGCCGAAATCGCCAAGCGAGATT
>DATAPK010000480.1:0-9974 GCA_036265245.1 Tepidisphaeraceae bacterium
AAGGTAAATAAGCGATTAGATAAATTTACCCCTTCCAAGCAAGGTTTTACCCTCGTTGAGTTGCTCGTGGTGATTGGGATCATTGCGGTGCTGATCGGAATCCTGTTGCCGGCGTTGGGACGCGCTCGCGCCGCTGCGAGGAGCGTCGCCTGCATGGCGAATCTTCGGTCGATCGGGCAGGCGATTTACATGTATACCGCTGCCAACAGAGGATCTCTTCCTTATGGCTACTTCAACGGAATTGATCCTGGTGATCCTCCACCGCCCAACGGATCATATAACCCGGACAAAGCAATCAAATGGCCCGCGATGCTGATGCATACGCTCAACAGCAGATATGATTTAACGTTCAGTGGCAGTGCCGGGAGCGGTGCGGATAATGCGAAACTGAAAGAGCTTTTTTCCTGTCCGGACGTTCCAACACTGACAGAAAGCACAAACAACAGCCTGGGCAATGGGTTATCACATTATATGTGCCATCCATTATTGATGCCGAGTTGTGGCGATAATCTGAGATATGATTTTGGAGGCGTCGGATTTAGCCATCCTCTGTTTCGCGTCTCTCCATATCGAGTGAATCAAGTCAAGCGCGCCACCGAAATCATTCTGATCTTTGACGGGTCGCTGGAGATCAATACCGCCACCGGGAATTATGGTCCGGCATTCGACACGCCTATCGCCGATTTGATCGATCACGGCGCGTTTCACGCGTTCTTCGGCAACTCAAGTTATCTCTTTGACAAGAACTACACCTCCACCATTCATGCTGACGACAGCATCAATTTGACCTGCCAGGACGGCACAGTAAACGGCCCGTCAGTGAATAAAGATTTGAACACCAACCAGTCCAATATTCGATTCCGCCATATGAAGGACACGTCTGCGAATGCACTGATGGTGGACGGCCACGTTGAGAGCTTTAAGTATTCTTCGACCCTGCCGTCGAACGATCCGAAAGTGACGAACCTGAAGCGCAGGAATCTGTACGTCAATTTCATCTCATTTCGGCCTTACCCATAATGAGGAGATGACAGAGCTTTTAATGCATGGCCGTCTTGCAGATGTTTTTGTCCGGGAGCATTCGCGTGTTGTTACAGTCAGTTATTTTTATAAGCGCTGCGTGCTGTCTCTTTGAAGTGGTTTCCGCAGCACGGGCACAAACTCTGCCTTCGTCATCTGGAAAAATCTTATTGAATGGCGATTCGCTGCGTGCTCTTTCTCTTGACGGCCGGCAGAAGGATCTCGCCAAGACAGAGATAGTGGATGTAACGGGAGAATCGTTTACGCAGGCGCTGCGTGTGACGACAAGCCCGGGGGCGCAGAGTGAATGGAATGTGCAGTTGAGGACCAGGCCGCTGGCGTCGGTGAAGGCGGGGGATGTTTTGCTCGCGAGGTTCTGGCTCCGATGCACAGAATCGATGACCGCCGAGGGGTTTGTGGGATTTGTTTACGAGCTTTCGCGGCCCGAGTTTGATAAGGCGGCGGAAGTGAGGCTTGGGGCGGGCGCGGAATGGACCGAATGCTTTGTGCCCTTCCGTGCTTCGCGGGATTTCGGGGCGGATGAAACACAGGTTTGCCTGCGGGTGGGATTCGATCGGCAAACGATCGAGATCGCGGGTTTGCAGATCACGGATTTTGGCCAAACGAAAAAACTCGAGGATCTCCCTCGCACGCATGTGAGTTATGCCGGCCGCGAAGCAAACTCGGCTTGGCGAAAAGAGGCGATGAATCGCATTGAGAAAATTCGCAAGGGTGATCTGACCATTGTCGTGACCGATGTCTCGGGCAAGGCGATCGAGAACGCCTCGGTTCACGCGGCGATGACGAACCACGCGTTTGGGTTCGGATCATGCGTGACCGTTGAGAACCTGCTCGATCCTTCATCGGATGGCCAGCATTATCGCGAGATCGTTGAAAAGAATTTCAATCTGGCGGTGTTTGAGAACGACATGAAGTGGCAGGCGCTCTATTCGGGCATCTCGCCGAAGGTGGATCAGGCGCTGAATTGGCTGCGGGAGCGCAATATCAAGGTGCGCGGGCACAACCTGGTTTGGCCAGGGTGGAAATGGCTGCCGTCGGCTTTGAAGCAATATCAGGATCAGCCGGAGCAGTTGCGGCAGATCACGGCGAAGCACATCACGGATGTCGTCTCCCATTTCCGCGGGAAGCTCATTCAGTGGGATGTGGTGAATGAGCCTTACACGAATTTTGATTTGATCAATCTGTTGGGCGGCCCGAATGTGATGGTGGATTGGTACAAGCTGGCGCGGCAGGCGGATCCGGAATGCAAGTTGTATCTGAATGACTACGGCATTCTGGAAGGCGGGCCGGATGGGGCGCACTCGCAGAATTTTTACGGCAACATCCAGATGCTGAAGGATCACGGGCTGATCGACGGCATCGGCATTCAGTCGCACTTTGCGGCGGCGCTGCCTTCGCCGGTGCAGTTGCTTCAGACGCTGGATAAGTTCAGCGAGTTTGGATTGCCGATCGAGTTAACCGAATTGAGCCTGAATTTGGACGATCGGCAGCTTCAGTCGGATTATCTTCGCGATTTCATGACGGTGGCATTCTCGCATCCGAATGTAAAGGGTGTGATGCTGTGGGGTTTCTGGGAAAAGCGACACTGGCGGCCACAGGGGGCCCTGTTCAATGCGGATTGGTCGATCCGCCCGCATGGACAGGAATGGATCGATCTGGTGCATAAGCAGTGGCAGACGGATGTGCAGCTATCAACGGACAATCGGGGCACCGCAAACACGCGGGGATTCCTCGGCACATACGAGATTACTGTATCATCCGGTGGAAAGAGCAAAACCGTTAATGCCAGCCTGGAGCATGACGGAACGAAGGTAATAATCGCCCTGGATTAATCGATATGGATGGCTTTGAACCAAAAATTCATATAATGCCGTTCATGAACCGCCGACCGACGATCACGGATGTGGCTAAAGTCTGTGGTGTGACGGCGGCGACGGTGAGCCGGGTGCTCAACGCCAAGCAGAAGTTTTCCACCTCTGAAGCAGTTCGCGAAAAGATTTTGAGCACGGCCCGCAAGATGGGGTATGTGCCGGATTTGGCGGCGAGAAATCTAAACCGCCAGAGCACACACATCATCGGCGTGTTTTCATCGCCTCGAACGCATATCGCGGAAGGTATTAACGAATCAATCCTGGACGGCATCGCGGCGGTGATGCATCCGAGCGGATACGACGTCTTTTTTGAATTGAGCTCAGCCGACAGCTCTCGCAGCCCGCTGCCGTTCTGGAGATTCGACGGGGCAATCCTGCTTCAGTTGCCCAAGCCGGAAATTGTGACGGAACTGGATCGAAGGCGCGTGCCTTATGTATGCGTGAACGAAAAAGTCGGCAATCCGGTGGCTCATGTGCTGGCGGACGATGTGATGGGCGCCAGCCGGGCGCTGGAACATCTGGTGCAGATCGGGCATCGCAAGATCGCTTACGCCAACGCGCTGGCGACTTACTTTACGCACTACAGCGTGACGGAACGATACGAGACGATTCTGGGTCACATGAAGCAGCACGGCTTGGAACTGGTTGCCGGCCACGACACACCGATGTCGTCGGCGACGGATTATCTGCGAATGACAGTGCAGGAGCGCGGCGCGACGGCGATCATTACATACGATCATCACATTGCGGTGATGCTGGTTGGGGCGGCGTATCGATTGGGCATTCGGATTCCGGATGAATTCAGCCTGATTTGTTTTAACGATGTGTTTCCAGTTGGTCTGATGGCCCCGCCACTGACGGCCGTGACCGTTTCGGGGCGTGAAATGGGCCGAATCGGAGCGGATCTTTTACTGGGCAACTTGCTGGCAAAGAAATCGACGACGATGAAGGAGATTCGGGTGCCGGAAGATTTGATCGTGCGCGGCTCGACCGCCCCGCCGCCGGCGTGAGGATAACTACGCCTGTCCGACACGAATTACCGTTCGCGGTTTCAGTGAGTTCAGCGAGCGAAGAAGATCGGGAATGAGCGGCGTGAGGTCATCAAGATCGTTTGACGCTGCGATCAAAATGATAAGTGCGATGGGCAACGATGAAAGGTTCTGCTGCTTTTCGATATTGCGGTCGGTTGTGATCAGTGCGTCAAATCCATTGGCGGCGGCACGCGAAAGAAGCTGTCCGTTTTTCACTCCTGACCAACCAAGATAACCGACGGTGAAAACATCGTGTCCATCGATCAGCAAACGAAACTCCTGCACGACACATTCGTCGAGAAGCAGTTTCATGCGGCGGTGGGTTGGGCGTGAGTGATCGTTTCGTATCCGAGCTCAAGCACACGAAGCGCTTGATCGCGAGTCACGGTTGGAAATTGCTGGAGAAAATAATCGAGTGTCCGGTCATGCTTGAGAAGATCGAATAGATTTTTGATCGGGACGCGCGTGCCACTGAAGCAAGGCGTTCCGCCCATGATCTCAGGATCGATCTTCACGGGATTCATGACAGAAATTATAGCGTCAGATAATTCCGAAAAGAAGATAATTATCAAACATCATTGTTTCTTATGGATTTCCCCTACGGCAAAGCCCCCCTGTCAATTTTGATTCTCGCCCTGCTTTCCGGCGCCGTGCTGATGGCGGTGGCTGCGATGTCGCGCGAGGAAGGAAAACCCGATCTGGTTTTCGCAACTTTCGTGAAAGAACAGGCAGAGGCATACAAGCCGGCGATTGAGCAGTTTGAAAAAGATAATCACGTCAAAATTCAGGTGCAGGTCGTGAGCCAGCAGGCGCTCAACGATCGATTGCAGGCATCGCTTCAAGCGGGCGCAGACGTGCCGGATATGGTGGAGCTTTTGTACGGCACGATGGGGACATTCACCAAAGGGCCGCTGGCGGATGTGGGGTTTGCCGATCTGACAGATCGCGTCAAACAAGAGGGGCTGGATCAGCGTCTGGTCAGCAGCCGATTTGTGATGTGGTCGAGCCGCGGACACATCTTTGCGCTGCCGCACGATGTGCATCCGGTAATGCTGGTGTATCGGCGTGATCTGGTGGAACAACTTGGGATCGATGTAAACAAGCTGACGACGTGGGATGAATTTTGCCGTGTGGGTCGCGACATCGTGACCAAAGATCTGGACGGCGACGGCGTGCCGGATCGGTATATGCTCGATTTGCCATCCGATGGAAGCGATTCTCTGCGACTTCTGCTGCTTCAGCGCGGCGTTTCGGTTTTCAATTCCAAGGGAGAAGTGACATTTGATGATGAGCGGGCGGTCGATGTGGTTTGCTGGTATGTGCGGCAGACACAAGGGCCGAAGAAAATTTCGGTGACGTGCGGGTGGGGGCAGACACTGTCGCGGGCAATGATCGACGGGCGATGTCTATTTTACATTTGCCCGGACTGGCGGACGATGCAGATTCAGGCGGATATTCCGAGCCTGAGCGGGAAGCTCGCGGTGATGCCGCTGCCGGCGTGGGAGCCGGGCGGATTGCGCACCAGCACCTGGGGCGGGTGCGGTCTGGCGATCACCAAGCAATGCAAGAACCCTGATCTGGCGTGGAAGCTGGCAATGTATCTTTATTACGATCCGAATCAGCTCGGCAAGCGATTTAAGGCAACGAATATTTTGCCGCCGCTGAAAGAAGCGTGGAGCCAGCCGGAAATCAGCGAGCCGCGGGCGTTTTACAGCGGGCAGGCAATTGGAAAGCTGTATGCGGCGCTGGCGCCGCAGGTGCCGACAGAAATCATCACCGCTCACAACGCCGCGGCCGTGGGACGGCTGTCAGAGGCGTTCACAAATTCCTGTTTGTATTACCAGGACCATGGAGATGACGGGCTGCGGGATTATGTGCGGAGCGAGTTGAAGCGGTGTGCGGATAAGATGCGCGAGATTATCGCGCGCAATCGGTTTTTGAATCCGCAGGCGGATGGAGCGAAGCTTCAGACATCCTTGAACGATGAACACGGGTCGATTCGCGAAGCCGCAAGCGGCCAGATGCGCGAGGGGGATGTTCAATGACTTCCGTTCCGACTATGTCTGCTTCAACAGAAACAACCGCAACATCGCGCGCTTCATTTGAGCATGGCGGCGGCGGGTGGAAGTTGCGCACCAAGGCGGCGCCATATTTGTTTTTACTCCCCTACTTCGTAGTGGCGGCGGTGTTTTTTGTTTATCCGCTGGCCTATGCGAAGAAGCTCGCGTTTTACCAGACAAACGGGCCGAGAAGCCGCATTTATGTCGGGCTGGATAATTTCAAATACATCCTGACCGACAGCGATTTTCATCTGGCGCTTTGGAACACAACGTTCTTCACGATCTGTTCGATTTTCCTCCAGCTTCCGCTAAGCCTGGGATTGGCGATGCTGCTAAACACGCGGCGGGGTCGATTGAAGGCGATTTTCCGGCTGGCCATTTTCGCGCCCAATCTCGTTGGGCAGGTATTCGTGGGAATTTTGTTTTCGATGCTGTTCACGCCACGCTACGGGGTGTTCAATCGCCTGTTGCAGGAGCTGATCGGCTGGGGCATCGAGCAGCAATGGCTGACCAATCCATCACTGGTGATGCCGGCTGTCGTGATCGCGGCGCTCTGGATGTATGTCGGTTTCAACATGATCTATTTCCTGGCGGCGCTGCAAAATGTGGATCAGAGCCTAATCGAGGCAGCACGAATCGATGGCGCGGGGCCTTGGCAACTCTTCCTGAATGTCACAATCCCGGCGATCGCGCCGGTCGCGACTTTCGTTGTCGTAACGAGCACGATCGGATCGTTTCAGTTATTTGAGTTGCCTTACGCGCTGCTCCAGCAGTTCAATTCCAATCGCGGGTTTGGGCCGAAAAATAGCGGGATGACCGTGGTGGGATATCTGTTTCAGCAGGGCTTCGTCAGCGGCGATCTCGGGATGGCGGCGGCGGTGGGATGGCTGATTACGATCATTATTCTTATCGTCAGCTTGATTCAGATTCGCATCTCCAGCAAGGTTGGGAGCCATAAATGAATTTCCCACAGTGGCTCAATCTTCTTCACAGGATCAATCCGCTTCAGTGGTTCATGATCTCGCTTGCCATGTTCTTTTTGATCTTGTTGCCTATTTCTCGCAGGGTGGCGGTGGGATACGCGCGATACACGCTGCTCACCGTAGTCGGGGCGATCATGCTGATCCCGTTCGCCTGGCTGGTGTGCGCATCATTCAAGGATACAAGCGTGCTCAATGAGTATTCGTTCCTGCCGCCGATCAAGGAAATCTCATCAGCGACGATCAACCTGGATAGTTTTCGCACGCTGTTTACGCAGCGGGAGACGGTGCAGGGGCCGGTGACGTTTTGGCGCTACATCGCCAATTCCATTTTTCTGGCATCGGCCGGAACGATGCTGTCGATGTTCTTCAGTTCGATGGGCGGATATGCGCTAGCAAAATTTAAGTTTCGCGGGCGCACGCCAATCCTGACATTCATGCTGGCATCGATGACGATTCCGGGGATCGTGCTGCTGGCGCCGAATTTTGAAGTGATCTGGCGATTGGGTTGGCTGGATAGTTACAAGGCGCTGCTGGTGCCGGCGTGCGTAAGCGTGTTTGGGATTTTTCTGTATCGGCAGGCGATGCTGATGGTGCCGGACGACCTGATCGAGGCGGGCAGAATCGACGGATGCGGCGAGTTTCGGATCTATATGAACCTGGTGATGCCACTGGTTCGGCCGATGACAGGGGCGTTCTGCCTGATCACCTTTTTAGGGACGTGGAATTCATTTCTCGCCCCCAACATCTATCTGCAATCGCAGAACAAGCTGCCGCTGCCGGTGGTGCTGAACCAATATATTGGCGAATACACGCAGCAATATGGCGTGTTCCTGGCGGGCACACTGATCGCGATTATTCCGCCCGCACTGTTGTTTTTAGCGTTACAGAAGGAATTTATTAGCGGACTTACCAGCGGAGCCGTGAAGCAATAACATTTCGGATTTTCCTGCGAAACGCAGATCTCTCGTGTACAATAGCCCTAGGTAAACGGTTACTTATCTGTGAGTATTTTTTGGCTGATCAATCACCATTTCAGGGCCGCGTCGGATTCAATGCACAGCATTCACCAATGGGAGCATTTTTCAGCTTTACCTGCGGGCATTTTGGCACCGGCGGCGGGCTGGGGGCGGAAATCGGCAAGCCCGCATCACAGAACATTTATATCGGCGTGAAAGATGGCGATCGCTCCAGCAATGAGCCGTTGCAATGTCTGCCTTTTTATCGAGATGGCAGCCGCAATAGCGCGGCGGATTTTTTGGTTGAACAGGCAGGGCCCGGGGAACAACACGTCAAGCCGAATGTCGTGGCGATTCCCGCAGATGAGATTCAGCGTGATTATGCTTGGGCCACCGATCGCTGGAAGGCCGGCGAGATTGAGTTGTCGATCTATACGCCCTTCTCAGGGATTCCCGATCCGAAAATCGCCACGGCGGACGAATTGCGCGATGCCCTGCTGCCGGGGGTGACGGCGGAACTGGTGATCGACAACTCAACCGGCACGAAAACCAAGACAGCCTGCTTTGCGATCGGGTTTGATACGCCCGGCATTCGATTGATCGATTCCGGTTTGCCTGGCGCCTGTGGTTTTGCGCTTCACGACAAACTTGGGTTTGCCGCGAAGCTGGTGGAGAACGAACCATTGCTCGCGGTTCAACGATGGGATATCGCCGAGTCTCTTCGCGATCCGAATCCGATCCATCAGCTGGGCACGTGCGCGGGATTTGCATTTGAAGTTCCGCCCGGCGAGCGCCGCACGCTTCGCATTGCCATCGGATGTTATCTCGACGGCATTGTCACGACCAGGATTCAAGGGCGATATTTTTATACCCGCTGTTTTTCGTCCCTGACGGATGTGCTGAACTTCGCGCTGGCGGACGATCATTTTGTGGAGCATCGAACCGTCGCCCGGCAAAAAGATCGCGAGTTGATCGCGTCCGGACTGTCAGCCGAGCAGCAATTCCTCATCGCCCACGGAACCCGAAGCTATTACGGCAGCACACAGCTTCTAGATGTGGCCGGCGAGCCGTTCTGGGTCGTTAATGAAGGCGAATACTGCATGATGAACACACTCGATCTATCGATCGATCATGTGTTCTGGGAACTGAAGCACAATCCTTGGGTAATTCAGAATCTGCTCGATAATTTCATTCGGCATTATAGCTATGTGGATGAAATCAAGCTCGATCCGCGAGATGCAAAACGGCGTGCGCCAGGCGGAATCAGCTTCAGCCACGACATGGGAGCCCACAATAATTTTTCGGCGCGAGGAACCAGCAGTTATGAGCTTGCGCATCTGAAAGGTTGCTTCTCGTTTATGACGCAGGAGCAGCTTTGCAATTGGATTTTGCTGGCGGCATGCTATGTCGCCAAGACTGGAGACACCCACTGGCTGCGGCAGAACCGGCATATCATCGACGCCTGCGCCGCAAGCATGCGCGCCCGAGCGAATCCGCAAACCGGCCTGATGACGCATGACAGCGATCGCTGCGAAGAGGGATGGGAGATCACAACTTACGATTCGCTGGATGAATCGCTCGGGCAGGCGCGAGCGAACACATATCTGGCGGTAAAGTGCTGGGCCTCGTGGATTGGTTTGGAGATGATGGCGGATCTTGTTGCATTCGAGGGGAACGGTGTAGCCGGCGAACATGCTCGCCGGCTAAACGAGGAAAACTACGCCGAGAAGATCGCGAACCATTTGATCAGTTCCGTTGGGACCAACGGCGTGTTGCCCGCAGTGCTTGAGCCGGAAAATCCTGGCTATCAATCTCGCATTCTGCCTACCATCGAGGCGCTGATCTATCCGTTTTACTGGCTGGATTTCCTTGCACCCAAACATCGGACGAAATTGCAAAAATGGATGAAACATCCGCTGGTTGCGATGCTCAGCCGGCACACGCGAGAGTTGCTCAATGACCCGCAGCGGCGAAATCTGTTTGAAGATAACGGCATCAAGCTTTCTTCGACTTCGGATAATTCATGGATGAG
>DATAPK010000481.1:0-9485 GCA_036265245.1 Tepidisphaeraceae bacterium
GTCGACGTCGCTCGTGATCATCGCGTCGCCGACCATCGTGGTGTTCTGATACGAGCGCTGGCCGTTGCTCGAGGTGCCGCCGCCCCCGCCGCCGCCAAATCCGCCGCCACCGCCGCCGCCGCCACCAAATCCACCGCCGCCGCCGCCGCGATTGCCTCCGCCGCCGCTGCCGGTGAGACCGCCGCTGCCGAAGGCGCGGTTGCCGCCGAGGTTGTTGGAAGAAATATTGGTGCGTGAGCTTGAGGTGGGTTGCGCTGCGCCGTTGAAGAGGCTGTTGAGGGTGGCCTGCACGTCGAGGGCCTGGGCATTTTTCAAGCGATAGACGAAAACGGTATCGGATGCGGCTGGATTGGCGTCGAGTTCGTGGATGATTCGCCCGATTTCTTCGAGGGAATCGGGCGGGCCGGCAATGACGACCGTGTTGGTTCGATCGTCGGCGGATGCTTTGATGGGGACGGTCTGGCGTCCTTCGTTGTTGTTGTTACCGCGTCCACCGCCGCCGCCACCAGCGCCTGCACCTCTACCGCCGCCACCTGCTCCGGCTCCGCCCCCGCCGGCTCCTCCGCCACCAAATCCCCCGCCCCCAAAGCCGCCGCCGCCACCGCCGAACCCGGGAAATCCGCCGCCACCGGCACCACCGCCGCCGAGGAATCGATTGAAGAATCCGCCGCCACCGCCATTTCCATTGCCGCCACGGCCGGTTGCGGTTTGTCCGAAGAGATCGTTGATGAGCTGGGCTGTCGTGGTGGCGTTGGCGTATTGCAACTGGAAGACCTTCACCACGGCTGAATCCGCCAGATGCGTATCCAGCGCGCTGACGATCTCCACGACGCGGCGAATGTTGGCCTGCGTGTCGGTGATCATCAGGGCGTTGCTCGACTGGTTGGCGGTGAAATCGGCTTCGGGGTTGATGAGCGGCGCGATGTCCTGTTTGAGCTGCATCGCGTCGGCCTGGCGAAGCGGGATCACGGCGGTGATCATTTCATCGGTGGGTTCGAGATCTTCGGGCCGTGAAATGCTGCGCACGGGGATACTGGAATGTTTGGCGTCGGCGATGGCGATGATCTTGATGATCCGGCCCTGGCGAATGGCGGCATAGCCGGCATCTTTCATCAGTGTATTTAACAGTGAGATTGCGTCATTGGGCGTGAGCGGCTGCTGGCTGACGACGCTGATTCGCCCGGTGGGATTAACGACCTTTACGATGATAAACCCGCCGACGGCGGAAAGATCGTCAAGGACGTTATTGATCGGAGCATCCCTGAAATTCAAGATGAGCCCGCCGCCCGGTGCGGTGGTTACGCCGCGACTGACGCCGTTGTGATTGACGGGCTGGGTTGCGGGTTGCGTGGCCGGCTCATCGGCGCCAAACACTGTCAGCGCTGCGAAGCAGAGGCCGAGCGGCAGAACGGTCTTCACCGCGCGGGCCAAGATGGTTCGATCCTTCATTTTTGATTTCGATTCTTTTTGCATGATGTTTGTCCCAATAAGCCCGAGCGATTTATTTCGGAAGTAGTTCAGGATGCAGGCGGCGCAATTTCATTTTTTGTTCAAGGGTGAGATTTGGATCGTTTGGATCGATGATCTCAGCGGGCCCGGTGGTGGGCGTGCTTCCGCTTTCAGCGGCGGAGTCGCTGGTGATGGTGATGACCTGCTTGCCGGTGAGATCGGCGCCGATGGCGATCCAGTCGTCCTGCCCGTCGTGGAGATATTCGACCGAATCGATCGCGATTTCGCCAACTTTGCCGCGTCCGACGAGATCGCCGGGCCCGAGCTTCATGATTCTTGAATCGTTGAGATTTTCGACATACGCGCGGTATCCGTCTTCATCGAGCGCGACGCCGCGAAGCACGAGGGATTCTTCAGCGGTGTGGACGGGCGCCTGCCGCGCCACGGGGCGCGTGGTGGGAAGGACGGGCCGATCTTTCATGAAGACATTGTGGCTGGTGAGCATGCCGTAGCGTTCGAGATAGGTTTCGTGACGGGTGGGCGTTTCTGCCGCGGGCAGAAACTGCACCGCCGCACCCAAGAGCAAAAGAAGAGCAAAAATGGTTTGGAATGTTTTCATTATTGCCCTCCCTGGCCAAGCGATGCGGTAGTTTGTTTGGAGGCGTCGGTATCGGGCGAAAGATACGCCGTCGCCAGGCTCATTTGCAGCGTGAGATCATCGGTGCCTTCCTTGCGGCTGCTGAGGCTTAGATCGGTGATTCGGATGGGAAAACTTGCGGTTTGTATTCGCCAGAGGAATCGAGAGATCTGCTCCATCGATCCATTTCCGGTGGCGCGGATGGTGATCTGGTAGAAATCCTTTTGTTTTTCGGTGCGGTCGGATTTGAGAGCGGGCGGTGGATCGAGGCCGGCGTCGCGAGCCCAGGCGGCGACGGCGTTGTAAATCTGACTTTCCGCCCCTGATGAATCTTTCAGCAGCCCGCTGCGGTTCATCTCGCTCCAACGTGGCGAAAGCTCGGCGCTCTTTTTCACGACATTTTGCGATTGGATCAGTTTACCCCGCGCGGCATCGGTTTGCGTTTCCAGATCCTTCATCTGTTCGAAGAGCGGATCGATCAGGAACGAATTCAACAACAGCAGCGCCACGGCGGCGCCGGCGCTGATTCCGATGTATCGTTCTCGTTTGGATAAGACCACTTTGTTTACTCCGCAAAATTAAAGGTGAAGCTCAATGAGAACGACCATTCATGCGTGCGAGAATCGGCCTCGTGAACGTCCGACAGCTTCACCTCGCTGAACTTTTTGTTCTTTTTCAAGCGATCGACGACCTGCAGCACGATGTTCTGATCGGCGGCCTTCCCGGCGAGCGAGCCTTTGCCGTTGTCATGAATGGAAAAAGTCGTGACCCACAATTTGTCGTCATCATGAAGAAGCTGCGTCAGCTCGCGTAAAGCCTCCAGCGTCGGCGGGCGTGAATCGAAATAGCCCTTCATGTAATTCACGCGATCGACAATCATCTGCGCGGATTGCTGGCGGGATTTGATGTCCTGGAGCTGGCTGTTCACTTCATCGAGATCGCGCTGGCGATTGCTGACCTGGGTGTAGAGGAAAATAATGCCGGCGATCAATGCGACGCCGGCGCAAATGCCGAGGATGGCGTTGCGCCCGAGGCGCCGTTTCTTTTCCACGGCGAGGCGAGAATGTGAAAAATCGACGGGGAGCGATTCGGGTTTGCTGCCCGCCATTGCGAGTGAAATCGCGGGAGCGAAGAAGCCGATGGGCCGGCGATCTTCGCTGGAAGTTTGTGCAACTGCCATCGCGTCGGGCGTGAGGCCGAGCATCTTCAACTCATCTCCGCCGCGGACCTGCATGCCGGTGCGTGTGGAGAGTTCGGTGATCTGGTCGGGCGCGAGGCCGACGCCGTCCAGCAAAAGGATTTCGCGGGTCGTGCCGCTGCTGTTTCCAGAGGTGGCAACGGCCCGGCGAAGCTCTGCGCCGAGCGGGCCGACGGCAGAAATTCCATGCCCATTGGCGCTGACGGGGACATGCCGCAGGCTTCGCGCTCCGCCGGCTTCGCGGGTGATCATTTCGGCGCCGCTGGCGAAGAGCAGGAGCAAGCCGGCGTCGTCGCCTGCCTGGCGGAGGTTGCCTGCCAGCGCCAGGCCGGTCGAAGTAATCGCCGCGACGGATAAACCCGCAGCATCGAGCAGGCGCTGCACGTGATCGAATTTTTGCCGCATGACGCCAACCAGGAGGACACGCGTTGGCGACATCGAGCTGGGTTTGCCGGCAAAGTCGAAGAGGATCTCACTGCTGTCGCCGATGCGCTCGGCCTGCATCATCAATGCAGCGCGGGCCTGGGTTTCGTTGGCGGGGGGAAGGTCTTTTTCGGAGGCCATGAGCCAGCGCGCCGGCACGCCGGCGACGGCGCGGGTGGCGGTGAAGCGTTTTTCGCGCAAAAATGTGGTGAGCGCCTGTCCCGCGGCTTCAGGCTTATCCAGCGAGACTTCGGGGGTGAAGGCGAAGGTGGCGGCGTGGCGCACCGTGCGCCGATCGCCGGCGGCGCCGACTTCCACGCAGGCGATGCCGCCTTCGCTGAAAGCCAATCCAAGAAAATTCGTCGGTCGACCAATCATCGAATGCCGCCTCCCGTGGAAAATGCCCCGCTGTCGTTGGCAATGCCCGGGCCTTGGCCGGCCTTGAGCGATTCAAGAACCTGGTAATCCATTGGATCCGGTCGATCGGTGATGTCGCGGCGATAAAGCACCACCGGCGAGCCGCTGCTCATATCGACAACGATCCGAAATCGTTTGAACCCACGTCCATTGTCGGTGAAAGCATGGATATCCGCTGAATATTGCTGAGATTGGCCGTTGATATAGCGGCCAAGCCGGGTTGCGGCGCCGTTGCCGAGGGCGTCGGCCACCCACGCCAGCGCCCCGGACTGCGGCACTTGCGTCTGCCGCTGGGCCAGCAGGGTGTCGATATCGGTTTGCTGAATGCCGTTCAGTCCGACGAGCGAATAGAGGACCGCGGGCGGGGCCTGGTTGACATCGATATGCACAACCGCCGCCGCGCCGTTCGCGCCCGCGGCTGGGCCGATGTAGTTGGCTACTTGGTCCAGTTCCGTCTCGTTCATTCCGCCGCGAAAATACAAATCGAAGATGCTGGTTGGCGCGTTTCGTCCGGGGAAGCCGCGCATTATTTCGCTGGCGCGGGATTGCGACAGCATGGTGCTCAGAAGCGTCCGCAGGCCGTTTTTGTTGCTGACGGGAATGATCTGCGTGCCATCGGGCGCCAGCGTCGGGTCTTTGCTGTAGACCGTGACCAGATCGTAAATGCCGCGGGCAATTTGGGCATCGCTCAGGACCAGATTGCCGCCCAGGCTGTTGGATTGTGCGGTGACGATATTGCTGCGCTGCCCGAGCGCCGGCGCGGTGCCGTCGCCGTAGAGCATTTCGCGCGTGAAGCCGCGCACCATCAGAAGCTCTTCGACGGTTTCCAGCGGCGCTTGTTTGCATTGATAGGAGTTGGCGCCGAGCGATTGATAATAGGTGTCGCCGCCGGCGCTGGTGGATCTCCAGGCGACCAGCGCATCGCTCAGATCGGTGTTGCCGTTAAAGAGATCATCCAATTGGGTCTGAGCGGTGCCGGTGCTGTTGATGTTGATCTTCGCGCCCTCTTCCACGAGCCCGAAAAGGGGAAGCGATTGATCGTCATAATTGGGGCGGACGATGTAGAAGAATCCGCCACTGCCCTGCTGGCCGACGCGGATATTTTCCCACTGGTCTTCGGGCATATCCATCACCGATTCGCCCTGGTTGACGCCGGTGGTGAGCATGGCTTGAACATATTGTTCAGCCGCCAGCTCGATTGACCGCGCCTGAGTCGATGCCGCGACATTGCCGGATGTATCCATCTCCACGCGCATCGTTCGCCCGAGCGCGAAGACCAGGGCGGCGAGCACCGCGGTGACTATCAACGCCACCACCAGCACCACACCATGGCGGCGACATTTGGGCGAAATTGGTCGAACTCGTTTGCTCATGGCGTTGCTGTCGTCGTGCTATCCACTGTCGAAGGTTGCGCGCACGGCATGGGTATCGTGCGGCTCATGTGCTTCACCACGGGATTTCCGTTGGCTTGCAAAGCGCCGGAGGGATCCTGGATGTCGATCGCCACGCGTACCGCGTAGGGCAGCACGTCGCCGATCTGGGTGGAATCCCAACTCGTCTCCCATGCCGTTCCGTCGTAATACTGAACTGAAAACGATTTCACATCGCGGCAGAGAATCTGTTCATCCACCGGTGCCTGGGAAGTCGCAAGCAAGTTGCGCGTCACGCGCCGGACCAGAACGGACTTGCCGTTGTTGCTTGAAATCGCAAATTCCACCTGGCGGACACCTTCGGCGAGTGGATCGTTCGGATCGGCGTTGTCCTCTCGTTCGATCGTGCAGAAAATCAGGTCGTCGTTGTCTCCACCCGCCGCGCCCTGGTGCGAGCCCTGGAATGGGCCTTTCAAACTCAGCGGCGGATTGGTGAGCGCTGACGCGGTGGTGTCCGTTGCCGCAGGGGTTACTGCGGAATCCAGATCGCGGCAAATCAGGTCCATCGCGACCGATCCGCTGCGCGCCGCCAGAACTGCCGCCTGTGCTGAACGCTGCAATTTGATCGACGCACTGAGCGCCCGATAGAGTCCCAGCGCGAGCATCGATGCAAGCAGCATCGCCAGCACCAGCTCAATGAGCGTAAAGCCGGAATGGTTTCGACGAACCATCATGGAGTTGTTGATCCTCCCGTGGCAGTCGAGGTGGTGTCGGTTGTGTTGGTGTTGACCATCGTCGAAAGCGTGAACTGACGCGGCTGGCCGCGCTCCAACCATGTGACGTTCAGTTGCACCTGGCTTACGCCGTTATCACCGGCGGCGTTCTGGCAGGTCCATCGATACCCCAGATGATCCGATCCGAAATCACCGCTGGTGACCGAACTCCAGTCGCCGGTGCTGATCAGTTGATTTAATTCATCCTGAGCCAGCCCGGCGGCCTCGGTCTGACTCCGCGCGCTGGAAGCCGCCCTGGATGCAATTGTGAGGCCATCGGCAATCACCGGCAGAAGAATGGCCAGCAGCAGCATCGTCACCAATACTTCGATAAGCGTGAAACCCCGCGCACGTGGGCGCGATCGTCGAGCCAATCTGTGCGCGTGAGGTTTCATCAGTTCTGCCCCTGACGCGCGATCGCAAAATCATCGGCGGGAGAATCGCACTCGACGGTCAGGGTCTGGCCACTGGCATCGGCGATGCGCACCACGGCCGGTTCCACACGGCCGGTCGGATAAAAGTGAATCGAATTCACCGCCGCGCGCGACGAATTCATTGCCTGAATCGTGCCCCCCTGGGGAACACTGATGGGTTGATTGAATTCACCTTCAGAATCCTTGAGGTTTTGCCCGTCCTGGATCTTCACCGCAAATGCACCGTTTTGCGCATCAATTACAACCACATAGACTCGCGCATTGCTGGCTGCGCGCGTTCGCGCCCAGTGGGTGGCGGCGACGAAGCCCTCGGCGCAGTTGCGCAAATCGGCTCCTTGCCGCCAGCCGCGCAAAGTCGGCGCCGCCATCGACATGACCGCCGCCAGGATCGCCAGCACCAGCACCAGTTCCAGCAGCGTGAATCCGAAATTGTGTGACGCGCGCTTCATGTGCGGTTACTTGTTGGCGGCCCAATTGGTGATGTCGTCGGCGGTGCCATCCTGTTGATCGGGGCCGGAGGAGGAAATATCCGGTTCACTGGTGTTGTGGCTGCCGGGAAAGTGATAGACATAGGCCTTGCCCCACGGATCGGTGGCGGGAATCTGCTTCATATATCCGCCTAACTTCCAACCATCCGCCCCTTGTGGCTGGGTGACAAGGGCCTGCAATCCTTCCTGATCGGTGGGATAGCGACCGCAATCCACCTCGAACGCCGCCAGAGCGGTTTCAAAGCTGGAAATTTCAGTTTTCGCTTTTGTGACGCGCGCCTTTTCCGAATAGCCGCTCATTTTCGGAACGACGATGGACGCCAAAATGACCAGGATCACCATCACCAGCAAAAGCTCGATCAATGTGAAGGCAGAGCGAGCAGAGCTGATCCGATTGCGTGTTATGCGTTTCATAGTCTTATACCTTTTTCAATGAACCACTTCTCCCATTTGCAGAATGGGAAGCAGCATGGCAACGACGACCGTTCCGATGGCGGCGGCGGTGATGAAGAGCATGAGCGGCTCGGCCAGCGAGACCAGCATGCGCAGATTGCGATCCAGATCTGCTTCGTAGGTCAGCGCGAGTCGCTGAAGCTCTTTATCGAGCCGGCCGGTTTCTTCGGCGATGGAAACCATTTCCACCACCGACGCCGGGAATAACATTGGGGTTGCCGCCAGGCTTTTGGACAGCGCCGTGCCCCGCTGCACTTCTTCGATTGCGTGGCCGACGGCATCGGCCAATATTTGATTGCCAAGCGATTCCTTGGCGGTGCGCAGGGCGGACACCAGGGGCACGCCCGAGCCGACCAGGGTTCCGAGCATTCGGCAGAATCGGACCAGCGCGAACCTTGCCGTCACCAGTCCCAGGGCGGGCGTCTTGAGCAGAATCAACTCGAAGGTGCGCTTGCCGGCTTCGGTGAGCATCGCGCGGCGGATCATCACGCCGGCCCCGATCAGGATCAGCGCCACGACCCAGCCGTAACTGATCATCACGTGGCTGGCGGCGACGATCATCTGCGTCAGGGCGGGCAGCTTGCCGCCGAACTCGGCAAAGACATCCTGAAATTTCGGAATGAAAAATGTCAGGAGGAAGGTCACTACCGCGGTTGCGAACACGGCCAGCACACAGGGATAAATCAGGGCGGCTTTTACTTTGCCGCGCAAATCCTGCTCGCGGGCACGGAAATCTGAAATCTGCTGCAATACGACTGCGAGAAATCCGCCCGATTCACCGGCGCGAACCATGGCGACGTAGACCGTTGAGAAAACCTTCGGCCATTTCATCAGCGAATCGGCCAGCGACGTGCCGCCGACCACATCGTCATGGATCGCCGCCCAGACATTCTTGGCGCCGGGCGCCGAGGCTTCGCGTTTGAGCAATTGCAGCGAGCGAGAGAGAGGGAGCCCCGCGCCGAGCAAATTGGCCAGTTCGCGCGTAAAGGATTCCACCGCCGCCTTGGGAACGCGCGTCGAAGTCGATTGCTTGGTCTGCGCGGTCGTTTTTTGCTCATCCACCTTGATGGGGGACAGGCCGCGACGAATCACATGATCCATCGCCTCGGCGCGATTGTCGGCGGGGATCGTGCCCGTCATCTGCCGGCCGGTGGCATCCAAAGCTGTGTAAGCAAACAACGCCATGCTCAAATCTCTCCGTGATTCACTTGCCGCCTGGGGCATTGCGAACCAGATCGATCAAATCTCAAACACCTGGATTCGCCAAGCCGCGAGCGGCAGAGATGCGAACCATCCATTTATTTCGCCGCGGCTTCTTCGGTCGCATTAAATGCGCTGACTTCTTCATCTTTCGTGTTCTGCATGACTTCATGCACGGTTGTTTTGCCTTCGCGGACTAATCGCCAGGCATCTTCGCGCAGGCTGCGCATCCCCTGCTTGACGGCAATTTTCCGAAGCTCGTGGGCGGGGGAGCGATGGAGAATCAACGAGCGGATTTCGTCGCTGATGCCCATGATTTCAAACACGCCTTGCCGGCCGCGATAACCCGTGCCCGCACAATTCCGGCAACCCGCGCCGCGATACAGCATCTCGGGAACGAGATCGCCAAATTCGGCACGCAAGGGCTTGGCCTCGGACTCGGGCATCGGCTGCTTGCATTCCTTACAGATCAATCGCACCAAACGCTGGGCGACGACCACTTCAAGCGATGAAGCAACCAGATAAGGCTCGATGCCCATATCGATCAATCGCGTGGCGGCGCCGGGGGCGTCGTTGGTGTGCAATGTTGAGAAGACCAAGTGGCCGGTGAGAGATGCCTGCACGGCGATTTCGGCGGTTTCCT
>DATAPK010000482.1:0-6594 GCA_036265245.1 Tepidisphaeraceae bacterium
ATTGAGGCCATGGATAAAGCCAGCCTTGCCGATGCGCCCGCCTTGCATAACGTAGTGCCAGGTTTGGGTGAAGGACTGAAGGAAATAATGCGCGGCAGGCCCGACGAAACCGACGGCGGTGTCTCGCCAGGCATCGCAGGAAGGTTTGGTGGATGCCACAACCCATGAGCCGGCGTACTCGGCGCCGATGTTGAGGCCGCCCATGCCGGCGATGTCGTTATCGACGATGAGAAGTTTGCGGTGATCTCGGTTGACAGGCCGCCAGCTATATCGCCCTTCCCACGGGCGGATCGGGTGGAATTCTTCAACGCGAATCCCGGCGGCGCGCATCTGGGTGAACATGGATCGATCCGTGAAAATGGACCCAAACGAATCGTAGATAACGAAGATTTTGACGCCTTCCTTTGCTTTGGCGCAGAGCAGTTCGGCGAAGGCGCGGCCGGTGTCGTCGTCGGCAAAGATATAAATCTCCAGACAGATGCGGCGCTTGGCATGTTTGATCGCTTCAAATGCGGCGTGGAGGGATTCGCCGTCTTTGTAGAGTTGGACGCGCGTGCCGCAGGAGAGCGTGACCGGCGCGGGCACGATCCAGCCATCATCTTCAGAGCCGGGAGAGATATTCACGCCAGGCGAAGTGCCGGCTTCGCCTTCGTGCGGGGTAGGCGGCAGGTCGAGGTGATCGGATTGTGGAGACTGTGCCACCAGAGCCATCTTATTCAATCATAGGAAGATTGTGGAAATCAGGCGATGGATGAATTGGCGGGATTCAGGGGATGGCCACAGAAACATAGAGAGCACAGAGGAAATACACAGAGCGGAGAGAAGATTTTACCAATAGCCTCTGTGCTCTGTGTGGCTCTGTGGCTAACTCTGCCTGATCCGCCAAGATCAGGGCGATCGTGTTACAATCGGCATATGTTATCTAAACAAATCATCACGGTGGCGGCGGTGCTGATGTGTTGTACGACGGTTTGGGCAGCGGATGAGGTGGATGTTTCGATCGTGAACGATCCGGCCGTTGCAGCGCCGGCGGCGCATGGGATGGATTGGGTCATCGCGGCGCTGAAGGCGAAGAATCAGCGGGTGGAAATCGTGGATTCGACCAAAGGCGCGAAGGGGAAAATCGTGCTCATTGCCGGCGTGATCGATGGCAAGGGCGCAGCGGCGGAGGTGATCGCCGCGCAGAAATTGGATCTGCCGTCCGCCAAGGAATCGCTGTTGATTCGTCACATCACGATTGAGAACAAGCCGGCGATTGTTCTGGCGGGGGCGGATGCACGCGGATTGATGTACGCAGAATCGGACCTGGCGGATCGAATTGGGTGGAGCGAGAACCCGGCGGATGTGTTTAGCGAAGTGAAGGATGTGAAGGAATCGCCGGATGCGCCGGAGCGGGCTGTGTCGATTTATACAATGCAGCGGGCGTATTTTGAGACCCGGCTTTATGACGCAAAATATTGGGAGAAATTCTTCGACACGCTGGCGAAAAATCGGTTCAACCGGTTTGTACTGATCTGCGGATACGAGAATGGGGGATTTCTCGCGCCCCCCTACCCGTATTTTTTTGATGTGGATGGATATCCGGATGTGCGGATGGTGGGGATTACGCCGGAGCAGCAGAAGAAGAATCTGGATTCGTTGAATCGAACGATCGCGATGGCGCATGATCGGGGGATCGATGTGACGTTCGGGATTTGGGATCACATTTATCGCGGCGGCGTGCAGGCGAATGGCGTTCCCGGCACGGAAGATGCAACCAAAAAGCCCACGCCAAGCCTGGTGTGGGGTGTTACTGCCGACAATCTCGTCCCCTACACCAAGGCGGCGCTCACGAAATTTCTGCACGAGGTGCATGGGATCGATGCGATCCAATTTCGCATGCACGATGAGTCTGGTTTGAAGAATTCAGAGCAGGCGGGCTTCTGGAAAGAGATTGCGCGATTGATGCAGAAGGAAGCGCCCAATATCCGGTTCGATGCGCGGGCGAAGGGATTGCCGGATGGAGTGATCGACGACCTTGTTTCGACCGGCATTCCGCTTCAAATCGATACGAAGGTCTGGATGGAGCAGATGGGGCTGCCGTTTCATCCGACGCATATCAATGTGGAGGATCAGGACAATCGGCGACACGGTTATGCGGATATGCTTCGATATCCTCAGCAATATAAGATTCACTGGCGGCTATGGAACGGCGGGCCGGCGCGAGTGCTGCTCGGGGGCGATCCGGAATACGCCCGGCGGTTTGTGGAAACCACGCATCTTTACAACGGCAACGGGTTTGAGATCAACGAGCCGCTCTGCACTAAAATGCAAGGGCAGGCATTTGATGTAAAACCATTCGATCTGCTAAATTCGCAATATAAATACACAGATTATGAGTTTGAGCGGTATTGGCATTTGTTTCAGGTGTTCGGGCGGATTGGATATGACCCTAAGACGGCGGATGAGGTGTGGGATCGGGAGTTTGATAAGCGATTTGGGAAAGATGCTGGGCCTCACGTGGAGAAGGCGCTGCACGAGGCGAGCTGGATTTTGCCGCGGATTGTGGCGTCGATTTATCCATATAGCGGGTTTCCGATGACGCGCGGATGGGCGGAGCGGCAGTCGCTGGGCGATCTGCCGCACTATGCGAACAATGAAGGGAGCGATATCGCACAATTCGCGAGCTTTCAGGAAGAGGCGGATTGCTTGTTGAATGGGAAAGAGACGCCAAAGGTGCGTCCGGAGGTGACGGCGAAGTGGTTTACGGATATCGCGAAAGAGGTTGATTCGGAAATCAGCGAGGCAGAGAAGAGTGTTGGAAATCAGAAGAATCCGGAATTTGTTTCAACAATCACGGATTTGAAGATTTTGTCCTGCCTGGCGAAGTTTCACGCCCATCGCATCCCGGCGGCGATTGAGTATTGCATATTTCATCGCACCAAAGAGCCGGGCTCGCTGAAAGAAGCGATTATTTATGAACGCCAAGCCGTAGACGCGTGGAAAGAACTGGTGAAGTCGGCGGGCGATGTTTATTGCGACAACATGATGATGGGAAACCCCAAGACTGATTTGTGCGGAAGCTGGCGGGATGAGTTGCCGGAATTGCAGGACGATTTAAACAAATTGATACAACAGTCGGATGCAATCGCCGGCCAAAATCCCCCGACAACGATGCACGCCAATGATTTGGTTGCCTCACAGTTTGTGCGATCCCAACAACCGATTGAGTTCGAGCATACGCCAATCGAGACGGCGCCGGCCAATCACGATTTAAAGGTGAGCGTGCGGGTGCAATCGACGGCCGGGATCAAATGGGTTCGGCTGCGCTATCGAAGCGTCAATCAGCGGCTTGATTACTCGACATTGGATATGGCCCCGACAGGTCAGCCGGACGAATATCGGGCGACGATCCCAGCCGACCAGATTCCGGCGAAATGGGACTTTATGTATTACATCGAGGCGATGGATCGGAATGGAGACGGGAAGATTTATCCGGATTTGGAGAAGCAGACACCTTATGTGGTGGTGAAGTTGCAGCGATGAGGAGTCGATCCCGGATGCTTTCCATTAGCATTCAGCCGAACTCGATCGTTGCAGCAAATTCCCGATCAACAGAAACGCGATATGGACGCCAATGAACATCGCAAAAAACAGATGATCCTGAAGTCCGAAGCTTCGCGCCGCAATCATAAGCGTGCCAAACCAGGCGAGGCCGACGACGATGTTTCCTGCGATCGCCAGGAGCATCGTCATGTGAGCGGTCATGTGGGAAAATCGTTGAATGAACAACATCAACACGAGCCATGTCAACGCAAACAAAGGGCCAATTTCACGGTCGTCGCCCGTAAAGAACGCGCCCCGATTTTGTTTGCTCCAGAGCATTCCGAAGAGATAGCAGACGATGATGAGGATTGTCGAAATACGCATAAACAGAATGAATGTGTGGACGAACGCAGGCCGGTGGGGATTCGAGAAATTTTGGAACAGGCGCTGACAGACATAACAAATACCCAAACTGCCTGCTGCAAATACCGCGAAATAGCCGGCGGTCAGCGTGACGATGTGCGCGAAAAGCAAATAGCTCTTCCTGCCAGAGATGGCTACGTTCGCAAACTCGATTGCGGTAAGCAGGACGACAGTCCCGATCCAAACATACAAAGCAATCGTGGCCGGCAACCACTGCTCGCGCCGAACCTTCTTAAACTCTTCCCGCATAGTGTCGGCGGTTCCCAGCCGCGCGATGGCCGTTTCAAAAGCCTGCGCCTCAGATAATCCTGACGAGCAGAACGCATCGATTTCATCCCGCAAATGGCTTTCAAGCTCGTTCAGCACATCCGGCGCTTTAATGCCGGCGGAAAGAGCCTGTTGTCGCCAGTCTGAAATCGCGTGGTCGAGATCAAACATATTGTTCCTTCCACAAACGGTTGAGGACAGACGAAATGAGATCCCATTGCTCGCGTTTTTGCTTGAGCGCCTTTTGCCCGTCTTTTTTGATGGAGTAATATTTTCGCTTTCGGCCGTTCTCGACCTCCACCCAGCGCGATTTGATCCAGCCGTTATCTTCCATGCGATGGAGAACGGGATAAAGCATGCCGTCTGTCCATTCAATTTTGTCGCCGGAAAGACGCTTAACCTCTTGAATGAGGGCATAGCCGTAGCTTTCACCCTTTGAAAGGAGGGAAAGGATCAGGGGTTCGGTTGAGGCGGCGATGAGTTCTTTTGTGAGCACGATGTTCTTTCCGAGGCTTATACATCGCCGTGCTATGTATGTCAACGAAAACAACAATAGACACCAGCCATGCCGATTTTCATGCGTCTTACTTCTCTACCCCCCCTTCTATGTTTCCTGAATCCTTCTCCTATAATCCTTCGATGGCACCAATTGAAGGAACTCAATGGCTTTGACAAAAGAACAAGTGATTTCGGCCCTCCGCACCGTCATGGATCCGGAGCTTTTCAAGGACATCGTCACGCTGAACATGGTGAAAGATGTACAGGTGGACGGCGACAACGTCGGTGTGACGGTGGAACTGACAACGCCGGCATGCCCGCTTAAGGAAAAGATTGAGACAGATGTAACCAACGCCCTGATGCGCGCGGGGGCGGCGAGCGTGAAGGTGAATTTGACGGCGAATACGAAAGGCCCGGCCGGGCCACGCAAGGATGTGCTGCCGCAGGTGAAGAATGTGATTGCAGTTGGCGCGGGCAAGGGTGGCGTAGGGAAATCAACCGTCGCGCTCAATCTTGCGGTGGGATTGGCGCGCACGGGGGCGCAGGTGGGGTTGATGGACGGAGATATCTACGGGCCTTCAATGCCAACGATGCTGGGCATTAAAGGCATCACGCCAACCGTGCGCGGCGGGAAGATTATTCCGCATCACGTTCATGGGATTCATGCCATCACGATCGGCTCCCTCGTGGAGCAGGACAAGCCGCTGATTTGGCGCGGGCCGATGGCGCACGGGGCGTTCAAGCAGTTACTCCTCGACAACACCGAATGGCCGGCGTTGGATTATCTGATCGTCGATCTTCCGCCGGGCACTGGCGATGTCCCGCTCACGTTGTGCCAGCTTTTGCCCCTGACAGGCGCGGTGGTAGTGGCCACGCCGCAACAGGTGGCGCTGGATGATGCGGTGCGGGCGGTGAAAATGTTTCAACAACTCGGCGCGCCGGTGCTGGGCGTCGTGGAAAATATGAGCTATATGCCCATGCCCGATGGATCGATTCACGATCTCTTCGGAAGGGGCGGCACACAGCGGACGGCGAAGGAATTGGGATTGCCATTCCTCGGCGAGATTCCGCTATACATTGATTTACGGATCAATTCCGATACCGGCCGGCCACACGCAAATTTTGAAAATAACGCGAAGCTGGCGGAAGCGCTAGAAGCAATCGTCGGCAAACTGGCGGCGGAGGTCAGCGTAAGGAATATGCAGACGGCGGGACCGACGCTGACAATTACTTAGCATTCAACGCGAGGGTTGCGCGAATTACGAAGATCGTCGAAATCAGCAAAAAGCCGGCGAGATTATTTACTAAGGCAAGGGCGACCAACTGACCGAACCCTCGCCGACCAATTAAGCACATCGCCGCAAGTGTGCCGGGGCCGAAGAGTAGAAGCAAGTCCGGCAGATATTGCATAAAGTGACGATTTATTAACCAAGGAGGGATTATTGCAATCGGTATCACTGCGCATCCGATGCACGCAGCCAATAGGAAGACCAGACCCACGGCCCAATGCGCGGGAGTGAGCGGGGCATGCTTTTGCAACGGAGCACGCTCAGGGAGATGCCGGGAAAGAACTACAGCGATTTCCCGCACTTCGCTGGAACTTTCCGGCAATAGAACCGTGCGAGTAAAGCCGGCCTTGATGTTTAAATTGAGCTGTGCCAAACCCGGCAACCGAGGATGCGGCACGACGGTAAAACTGTCCAATCGCTTCCATGGAACAAATGGGCGTTCATTGGATGGCAGAATCATTCCATCGCGGCTGATCGCATATTTTATCTTACGTAGGGAAACGCGAGCGAGGATTCCCATCAAACAAATGATTACGCTCATCATCATGCCCACCCCAATCAACGGCCATTCATGCGAGCGTTCGTTTGGCAG
>DATAPK010000483.1:0-7630 GCA_036265245.1 Tepidisphaeraceae bacterium
CTCCAAGGGCATGGGCGTCGATCTCAAAACCTTCGAGCCCGAATACGTTGTTATTGAAGAGCGCGGCAAAGGCAAAGTCGTCGCTGAACTCAAAAAGCTGGCCAAGGAATCCCAGGACGTCTATCTCGCAACCGACTTGGATCGTGAAGGCGAAGCTATCGCCTGGCATTTGAAAGAAGCCCTCGGCATCTCCGACGAACGCGCCAAACGCGTTATCTTCAACGCCATCACCAAGAGCGAAATTCAAAAGGCGTTCAAAACGCCCCACAAGATCGACATCGATCGCGTGAACGCGCAGCAGGCCCGCCGCATCCTCGATCGCATCGTCGGCTACGAAATCTCCCCGCTCCTCTGGCGCAAAGTCGCCCGCGGCCTCAGCGCTGGCCGCGTGCAAAGCGTCGCCGTTCGTCTGATCGTCGATCGCGATCGCGAAATCGAAGCCTTTATCCCAACCGAATACTGGAAAATCGGCGCGATCTTCAGTGCCCTGCAAGGCCTCGATTGCGTCAAGCTCGCCAGTGAATGGAAGCATTTCCTCACCCACACCGGCAACGGCGAACGCACCAAGGTCGAAAAAGAAAAATGGCTCGCCGACCACGATGCCTTCAACGCCGAACTCATCGAACTCGACGGCAAGAAATTCGAGCCCAACAATAAAGAAGACGCGAAGAAGGCCGCCGAGATTCTCGGCTTCGTCGTCAGCAACGTCGAAACCACCGAAAACCCCGAAGCCAAAGGCCCCGCCAAATTCGAATCAACCATCGAAGGGCATCTCGGCGCCTGCCCCGACTTCAAAGTCCGCGGCATCGAGAAAAAACGCACCACCAGCAAACCGCCCGCGCCGTTCATCACCAGCACGTTGCAGCAGGGCGCTTCAAGTCGCCTCGGTTTCGGCGCCCAGCGCGCCATGCGGCTTGCCCAGACGCTGTACGAATCAGGTCGAATCACCTACATGCGTACCGACAGCACCAACCTGTCCGGCGACGCTTTGACCATGGTGCGCTCGTTTATCGAAAATGAATTCGGCAAGAAATATCTGCCCGAAAAACCGAACTTCTATTCCTCCAGCAACAAGAGTGCCCAGGAAGCCCACGAAGCCATCCGCCCAACCGACGCCAACTTCAAGCCATCCGATGCACATGCAGTGCTTTCGACGGATGAATATAAGTTGTATCAGTTGATCTGGAACCGCTTTGTTACCTGCCAGATGCCGCCCGCGGAGTTTGATCAGACCAGCGTGACGATCTCCACGAAGCCGAAAAATTCCGAAGCAGTTTTCAAAGCCACCGGCCGCAAGCTCGTCTTCGACGGCTTCATGAAAGTCGCCGGCGTCAGCAGCGAAGATCAGCTTCTGCCCGATCTGTCCGAAGGCTCCGCTGTCAGCCCGATCGAAATCGAGCCAACCCAGCATTTCACCCAGCCGCCGCCGCGCTTCACCGAAGCGTCGCTCGTCAAAGAGCTCGAGCGCCTCGGCATCGGCCGCCCGTCAACCTACGCCAGCATCATCCAGACGATCCAGGATCGCGAATACGTTGTCCAGCAGGATCGCAGGTTTTGGGCCACCATGCTCGGCAAAGTTGTGACCGACAAACTCGTCCAGGCGTTCCCCGATGTGATGAACGTCCAGTTCACCGCCGGCATGGAACTCAAGCTCGACGAAGTCGAGGAAGATCACCTCGACTGGATCAAGCTCCTGAAAGATTTCTACGGCCCATTCCACGCCGTCGTCGATGGCGCACTCGAAAAAATCGAACACGTCGGCGGAAGCTCCTCTCCTTATAAATGCCCCAAGTGCGGCAAGGAGATGCTCTACCGCATCAGCAAAAACGGATTCTTCCTTGCTTGCAGCGATCGCGAATGCGGCACCACCCAGCCCGTCGATCAGCAGGGCAAGCCGACGATTCGTGAAGTCAGCCAGCACAAGTGCCCCGTCTGCGGCCGCGAGATGATCAAACGCCGCGGTCGCTTCGGCGAATTCCTCGGCTGCTCCGGCTATTCCGTCAAAAACGAAAAGGGCGAACCGAGCTGCACAACGATCATCAATCTTGACAAAGACGGCAACCCCATGCCGCCCAAGGTCAAGATCCAAACCTCCGTCGCCTGCGACAAGTGCGGCAGCCCCATGATCCTCCGCGACAGCAAGCGCGGCCCGTTCCTCGGTTGCAGCAGCTTCCCCAAGTGTCGCAACACAAAGATGATGAAGAAGCTCGAGGGCGCGGACCTGGCGCAAGTTGAAAAACTGATTCCGCTGTTGAAGGAAGGCGCCGCCAAGAACGCCGAAATGATCGCCAAGATCCTCGGCGAAAACCCCGCCAACGCCGCCTCCGTCGTCCGCACCGGCCCGATCACCACCGACATCGACTGCGACGACTGCGGCAAGCCCATGGTCATCCGCAAAGGCAAACGCGGCTATTTCCTCGGATGCAGTGGATATCCCAAGTGCAAAAACACCGGCGAAGTCCCCGCCAAATTGCTCGAAGAAATGGGCTTAAACGGCAAGGACAAAAAAGACGAAGCCCCAATCGTCTCCATCGAACCCATCGACCACGAAGACGCCGCGTAAATTTCTATCGCCGTCTAACCAACAGCCCAATCGCTGCGATCACCCCCATCAGCGCCGGCTCTGGCAGGATTTCCAGTCTCGAAATCGCGACCTTTGCGCCCGCCGCGCCCGTATTGTCTCCAATTGAAACGACATTTGAGAGGTTAAAGGGACGATAGTCGCGCAATGGCCCGGTGAGCAAAACGTTTGAGCCTGTTTCCAAAGTATATGTGTCGCCGGAAATATTGAGATCATACTGAATGAGCCCGCTCGTTGTGTCCCATACAGTTGATTCTTCAAGAACATGGGTCGGTCCGGAACCCCAGATATGATCTTTCCAGAAATCGAGTTCAAATCCCCTTTCATCATCAGTGATTACATTCCAGGAAAAACCCGCGGTGGAATTCGTATGTGATTCATCGAGCACCTGTAAATCGAGCCTAATCATTGTGCCTGCGCCCGATCGCGGCATTGGAGGAAACGCAGGATTAACCAGTGGGTTGCCTGCAACCGTCGGTTGATGATTGGTGTAAAATGCAACTTCGCTTGGAGTAGATGTAGTATCAAATATTAATTCGCCACCCGTTGCAGATACATTGGGTGAACCGCTCAGCACGGCGTATGTCAGCCAACCCTGAGTATCAGGAGTGGTATCTAAAGAGCCGTCGTAGAGTATGAGAGCTTGCGTTAAGGGAGCTGTCGCAAATATCGCAACAGCCAAAATCAGGGCCAATATAATCGTAGGACGTTTGTTCATTTCTGCATAATTATAGCAAAAATCTCGGTGTCTTTTTGCTATCAAGATTTTTCTCAGAGGTAATCTTCACCACCGTCTGATCAATATGCCAATTCCGAAAATCGTGCCTATCATCGCCGGCTCCGGCACCACGCTCTCCGAAAAACTCTGAATCCGATACTCCCCGGCGGCGTCACTGGTGATGTCTCCAAAAACCGCCCAGTTGGCCAGTGTAGGCGCGCTCACCGTGCTGGCGTTAAAGCTCGTGCCCGTGATTTCAGGCACGCCATCAACCAAAACGCTGACGCTGGTTCCCTGAATCTGGAGTTCATAATCATGAAACGCCGCGGTGGTGTCGATCGCGAACGATCCCGTGGTGACTCGCCCGGCGCCATTCAGGAAAATCTCTAATGGCGTGAAGTAAAGCTCGGTGTAATTGTTTTGATTGCTGGTCAGCGCGAGCGCAACGCCGGCTCGGTTTGCCGCGGTCGTCGAAGAAATCACTTTCAGCCGGGCGTCGATCTTGATGGTTTGGTTTTCATCCAGAGTCTGCGCAGTGTCGTACCAGAAGGTGTATTTGCTGCTGTTAGTTAAGCCACTGTCGTAGACGCCGCCAGTGACGGATTGGTCGGGATTGGGAGTGAACCCCGTGCCGAAATAAGGATTGGTAAATCCGGGAACAGAAGGGAATGTGCTGATCAAATTGGATGCATCGAATCGCGTAAAGTTACTGCCCGGCAGCGTATTGCCGCTGGCATCATACGATGAGGTGACCGCCATCACCGGGGCCGCGATGAGAGGGAGACAAGCCAAGATCAAACGCTTGAGCATCAGAATGACTCCAGAAAAAAACTTGAATTCAAAAGACCCACGAGGCGATGCCGAAATATAGCTCGATTTGACGGACGCGGCAACGAAAACGTAGGACATCACAGGCCGCATAATCGCTACAGTCGTGGCGGCGGCGAGGGATTTGGATATAAATCAACCGCATGGGATCGGTTGAACTGCTTTTTCTCGGCACCGGCACCAGCGCCGGCGTGCCAATGATCGGCTGCCATTGCGAAGTCTGCAGCAGCGCCGATCCGCGCGATAAGCGTACCCGTCCTTCGGTCGTCATTTCATACGGCTCAACGCGCGTGCTCGTCGACACGTCGCCGGAGTTGCGATTGCAATGCGTGGCAAATGGCGTCGACCTTATCGATGCTGTCGTTTATACACACGCGCATGCGGATCACGTCATGGGCCTCGACGACGTTCGGCGATTCAACGCCCTGCGAAAAGGGCCCCTGGACGTGTGGGCGGATCAACCGACATTCGCCGCCTTGGATCGATGTTTCGGATACGCATTTAAAGAACCAGCCCCAGAGATGAAAGTCTTTCGCCCGCATCTTGAAAAGCGATTCATCACAGGCCCGTTTGAAATCGCCGGCGTAACGTGGCAGCCCATTCCACTTCTGCACGGCGGCGCGCCCATCCTCGGATTTCGCGTTGGCAAGCTCGCGTATTGCACCGACGTAAATGAGATTCCCGAAACCACATTCGACTTACTACATGATCTGGATGTGCTCGTGCTGGATGCACTGCAATGGAAAACCCATTTCACACATTTCTCCGTTGATGAAGCAATCGCGGCGGCGAAGCGCATCGGCGCAAAACAAACTCTTTTCACGCATATCGCCCATGGCATGGGATTTCACGACGCGACGAACCAGAAATTACCTACGGGGATGCGGCTGGCGTTTGATGGCGAGCGAATTAACGCTGGGCTCAGTGCCAAGGATTGAGAAAGGAAATCTCTTTGCTCATTCCCAAAAAATCAGCACGCTCCACGAGTTACTATGCCATCGCCGATTATTACGATGCGGAATATCAATCCAGCGCCATGCTCGCGCAGGATGTGCCATTCTTTCTAAAACATTTACCCAAGCGACGGCAAAGTATTCTTGAACTGGCCACCGGCACGGCCCGGGCGGCGATTCCGATCGCACAAGCCGGTCATCGCGTGGTGGGGGTGGATTACGACCCGGGCATGCTTGAGATCGCCCGGCAAAAACGCGATTCAGTTGGCATCGCCGAAAAGAATCTCTCCCTGAAGAAGCGAGATGTCCTTCGCTTAAAGCTCGGGGAAAAATTCGATTGGATCTGTCTGCTCTTCAATACATTTTTGAACTTCACAACCATCGAGCAGCAGGATCAATTGCTTCAAGGCGTTCGCGATCATCTTAAAAAAACAGGCCGATTCTGGATCGACATTTTTAACCCTGATCTGCACCGCCTGGCGCAGCCGCGCTCGATGAAGCTCGATCCGGTTCTGTTTTACGTGCCGCATCTGGATCGCACCGTCTCTCGCCTGACAGAAATCCGGCCCGATCCGGTCAATCAGCGGCAACGGGTGATCTTTCTTTATCACTGGTTCGATCGAGATGGCCGCGAGCGTCGAAAGCGGGTTTCGTTTGATCTGACGTTCATGTTTCCGCGTGAGTTGCGATTGCTCATGGAACGAAATGGGCTACGAATCGAGAAATTATACGGGGATTATGACGGCAGCGAGCTGACAAACGATTCGCCGCGCATCATCGCATGCTGTCGGAAGAGTTGATTGGCGATACAATGGGGGGATGGAATCCAACACATCAACGACATCGGCCCCCGCAACGGCGACACGCCCGGCAACGACTGGCGGCCCGCCGGTGCAGCGGCAGTTTGTGAACTTCGCTTATTACAAGCTCGACCCCGCCTTTCGCCGGCTTTCTGATGACGCAAAGCAGCAGGCGCGCCAGGAATTCACCACCCTGATCGAGCAGCGCACGCCGGGATTGATGTGCCTGACTTACAGCACTGCCGGCTTGCGTCCCGATTCCGATTTTCTTCTTTGGCGAATCGGAACCAGCACCGATCACTTTCAAGAGCAGACGAAACTAATCAACAAGTCGAAGCTGGGAGCTTATCTGACGACGCCTTATTCTTTTGTCGCGATGACCAAGCGCAGCATGTATATCGACAAGCTCGATCCGTTCCACACCGCCGAGAGCCGCACGCATATCATTCCCGGCAAGCGAAAATATCTGTTCGTCTATCCATTCGTAAAGACCAGAGATTGGTTTCTGCTGCCCCTGGAAAAGCGTCAGGAACTGATGGACGGCCACATTAAGATTGGCAATGAATTTCCGAGCGTGAAGCTCAACACAACGTATAGCTTCGGCCTGGACGATCAGGAATTCGTCGTCGCATTTGAAACCGAGTCTCCGGCGGATTTTCTGGATCTGGTCATGAAGCTGCGCGAGACCGAGAGCAGTAAATACACGCTGCGCGACACGCCGATTTTCACGTGCGTGCAAATGCCGATGGATAAAATTCTCGATCAGCTTTTCTGATCGGGGTTTTTATTCGCCGCAGAGACGCAGAGAAAGAAACTAAAGATATTTTCTCTTTTATTCTCTGCGCCCTCCGCGCCTCTGCGGTGAATCATCTTCGGCTCGAACGGTAGAATGGCACTTCCGCAGGAGATACTCGACCGCGTTGAAAAGGTGTTGAATCACCATCGCGTTGGCAAATATCAAGCGAATCAACCGGCAGGTCATCACCCACCAGCACCTCCGGTTGCATGTCACCTGTTTAAGCAAGCCCCGAAAGTGGCGCTTTCCACGACGTTGCTCGATGCTTCGGCGCCGGCGGTGGCGATTATTGAAAGCGGTCGCGAGGCGTTGCCCGACAGCCAAATGAGTCCGCAGCAGGATTTGAAGACGCTTTCGACGTGGCTTTTCATGTCCAATGGGCTCATTCCGATCCGGCACAATAATCAGCCCGTCGCCTATCGCCGGTCTTGCCCGGGTAGCACATCTGCCTGCGAGATTTATGTAGTGGCATTCGCTATCGAAGGTCTGCAAGCGGGGCTTTACCATTTCAGTGCGCGGGAATATGCGCTCCGGAAGCTTCGCGATGGGCACGAAGCTCTTGCCGTGCTGAAACGCGGCAGGCCCGATCTGGAATTTCTCAAAACCACACCCGGGGTGATTCTGGTTTCGACCGTTTTTTCGCGGGCGGCGTCGCGGTTTGGAACGCGCGGCTATCGCGCTGCATTGCAGGATGCCGGGCAGTTGATGGAAAACATCGCGATTTGTGGCAACGCGCTAGGCGTGCAAACCATCACGCGCATGCGGCTGACGGAAAGCACGTCGCGAGAATTGATCGGTGTGCCCCCTGACGCAGATTTCTGCGAGGCAGAGTCGGTGCAGGCCATGATCGTCTGGGCCGATCCTGCAGAAACGCCGATGCACCTCCCGGAAGGAAACCCCGTCGTCGGACATCTGCCTGCAATCCCTCGCCCGGCCAACGAAAAAACCATTCAA
>DATAPK010000484.1:0-7509 GCA_036265245.1 Tepidisphaeraceae bacterium
ACCGCAAGCGGCGAAGACGCGGATTACTATTGCCCGCGAGTGTCGTGTTGGACGCCGCGAGGGGTGAGATCGACTGGGGGGAACGATCTGTACTCGCGCTTGCCGGTTGCTTTGTTCACGATTTCGGGTTGCGGGGTGCTGATGGTGATGACGCAATCTCGCAGCAGGCCGCGCGCTACTGCGGGGACTTCGGGAAATTTAACGGCGTTGATTCGCTCGGCGAAATGCTGGTGATAGTCGTAGCCGAGCCCGTACAGTTCATCGAGGGCTGCTTGCGTTGCCTGGGCAGCGGGGGTTTCGTTGTCCATTGCATCGAAGGTGGTGATCAACTGCTTGGATCGGTCGAACCAGTCGAGCCGCATGTCGTGCTCGGAGCCTTGCAGGCGGGCGATGTTTTCGAGAATCAGGTCGATGACTTCATTCACCTTGGAGGGTTCGCAACCGGCCATCACGAGGAAGGTTCCTGGGGTTTTTTGCGATTGGCCAGGAATGTTCTGGGCATCGACGACATACACCAGCCCTCGGCCGCGCAATGTGTCGAAGAGATAGCCGGTTGGATATCCATAGCCGCTGCACATGGTGTCGGCGACGGTGATGGGGAAGTTGATCGGGTTGCCGATGACGGGATGGGCGTTGAAGCCGATGAAAATGCCGGCTAGTTTTTGCTCGGTGGGATTCACATCGACGCGTTGAACATTGATGAAGGGTGTCGATTGATCGGACGTGGGGACTGCATCCTGCGGCGGTGTTGAGGCGAGTGGCGGGGCTTTGGGACCGCCGCCAAAATAGGTGGCCGCCAGCGTTTGAGCCTGGTTTAGATCGACATCGCCGAAGATCGCCAGCACGCGGCGATTGCCCAGAACTTTGTCGTTATACCAATGCTTCGCATCGTCGGCGGTGAACTTCGCGACGTTTTCTTTCGTTCCCATCGGCAGGAATTGGTATGGCGAATTCGTCGGGCCGTAATATTTTTGCTTGAAGAATCGCAACGCCTGCTGCTCCCAATCCGCATCTTCGCTGTCGATCTCCGCGGCGATGCGATCTTTCATCGGCTTGAGTTCAGCATCGGGGAAGGTCGGATTGTTGATGACATCGGCGTAGGCTTCCATTGCCTTGGGGAAATCTTCCTTGAGGCAATTGGCCTGCCAGAACCAGGAGTTGTTGCCGCAGCCGGTGTTCAGCTCGCCGCCGATGGAATCGAAGAATTCGGCGATTTGCTGGGCGGAGCGCTTGGTGGTGCCGCGTGGAAGCATTTGCATGGTGAGATTGCCCAGGCCGTTGGTCTTGGCGTCTTCCGCTGTCAACCCGCCGAGACTGTACAGGCTGATCGTCACGAGCGGCGTGGTGGCGATCTGTTTGTGAATCAGAACAGTGCCGTTCTCAAGCTCGACGCGGGTGATCTGCTCGCTGGGGGCGGTCGTGGCGCTCTTGGTCGTGGGGGCGGCGGCGCGGAGCAAGTCCTCGGCCTTGGGAAGCCCGGCGGCGCCGACGTATTCCGCCGGCAAGAGGGAACTGGTGATGAGTTTTCTTCGATCAAGATACTTGTTTGCGATCGCCATCAACTGTTCGCCGGTCACCTGGCTGATTTTTTCGACATAGCGATCGTTGAAATGGATATCGCCGGTGAACATATAGCTGGTCGCCAGATCCGAGGCGACTTCTTCGGCGGTCTGCATTGATTTGATGTGCGTCGTGCGAATCTGTGTCTGGGCGGCCTTGATTCGCTCGGGATCGATGGGCTGGGTTTTGAGTTTTTCCAATTGGTCGAGCACGGCTTTGGTGGCGGTGGGGATTTTTTCGGCGTCGAGCTGCATGTCGATGGCGAAGGTTCCTTCGACATAACTTGGCGTGTTGTCGCCGACGGAAATGCCGCTAACGAGTTGCTGATTGTCGCGAATTTCTTCGACGAGGGTCGAGCTTTCGCCCTGCCCGAGAATCGCGGAGAGAAGATCGAGGGCGTATAGATCCTGACTGGTGAGGCGGACGCTGGGGAAAGCGAGTTCCAATTTGGCCTGGCCGAGACGGGGGAAGGTGGCTGTCACCGTGCGCGGGGAGAGAACCGGAGGCTCAGCGGGAACATCGCGAGAAAATTCCCGGCCCGGCGGCACATCGCCGACGTGTTTGCGCACCGCCTTGAGCATTTCTTCGGGTGGAAAATCGCCACTGACCGAAAAGACCAGATTGTTCGGTTGATAAGCCAGCTTGTAATAGGTGTAAACGTCATCGCGACTGAGGCCCTGAATGACGGCCTGGTATCCAATTACCGGCACGCGAAGGGGGCTGACGCGATAGCGGTTCATCTGGGTCAGCATTTCAAATTGCCGGTCGGGATCGCCCTTGCCCATCTCAAGCTCGCGTTGCACGACCTGATATTCGCGGCGATATTCAGCGGGCTTGATGTCGGCGGTGAGCACCCAGCCGGTGACCAGATCGACGGCCTCTTCCATGTGGGGCTTGGTGGTGTTGACGAAAAACGCGGTGTGATCGTCGCTGGTGTAGGCGTTGGAATTATTGCCGATGCGTTGCAGGAGATCGCGATTCTGCTCTTCGGTTCGCCGACCGTTCGATCCACCGGCGACGAGATGTTCCAACAAATGCGACAAGCCGCCGCCGAGCCATTTGCCTTCGAACGATCCGCCGGTGTAGGTGTATGCCCGCATCGCGACGACGGGAGAATCGATGTGCTTGGCGATGACCGTGGCGCCGTTATCCAGGATCGATACGATTTCATCGGGCTGGTCGACGACGCGATATCGCTCTGCTGAATAATTGGTTGCCTGGGCCGGAGCCGGCGATCCCGGTGTCGAAGCTTGTGTCGCCGCAACAGGGTCGGAGGGGGTGGATTCCTGAGTGGGATTGGTTGCCGGCAGGGCTGATTTACATCCAAAAAACAGTGAGAGGCCAACGCACGTCGCGAGAAGACTCCGCTTCATTCGGAAACTCCATTTATGCAGCCGCGACGCCTGCGTCGCCCATCCTCACCTCGAAGAAGGCGACGCAGGCGTTGCGGCTACCATGTTAGAGCACATCCTCATCATGCTCGATTTCATTGAGATAGGTCAGCGCCCGCTCGAGTTCGCTTTTGAGATGTCGAACACGCAGCAGGCTTTTCACGCGTGTCAGAAGCTCGAATTTATTCACGGGCTTGCTGACAAAATCATCTGTCCCGCATTCTGAAGCCTGCTCGATGTCGCCAAGCTCGTTCAGGGCGGTCACCATCAGCACCTGAATATCTCGCGTCTTGGGGTCGCCCTTGAGCTTGCGGCAAACCTGAAAGCCGCTCATTCGCGGCATCATGATGTCGAGCAGAATGAGATCGGGCTGATGCTCGGCCACCTTTTCCAGCGCTTCCACGCCGTCGGTGGCGGTCACAATCTTCACCGGCAGCGCTTCGAGAAACGCCTGCAACAGTTCGACATTTTGGGGGTTGTCATCGACGATCAGAATGGTCGATTCGGGCAGAAAAGTTTCGCTGTTTGCGGCGGCAGTCGACGTTTCGGGTGAATTTTGCTCGGTCATGACGGACTTCCTTCAACAAAAGTGTAAGCGAGGAGCGCTAAACCGCAAGCGGCCATGAATGACGCTCCTTCTCGCTTGCGGTTTGGCGGCTGTTCCGTCACGAAAACAGCTTGCGGAGAAATGTGCAACTTTTTGCAGCGGCAGTTTGCGGGTCGGCGGTATGTGTATAAAGCTCAACGGTTAAAAAACGATCGTATCCAATCTCACGCACCGCATCGCGCAGGGCGTTCCAATCGAGCGTCCCCTCTCCGGGAATCAGGTGATAATGCTTGCGGCCGGGGATGTCTTCGACGTGCATGTTCCAGATTCGGCCGCGAAGCATTCGTACGACATCGGGGATCGATTCGCCGATGACCTGGCTGTGGCCGATATCCAGATTCGCGCCGAAATAAGGCGAGCCTAGGCGATCGATCCATTCTTTCAGCTCGGCGACATATTCCAGAAACAGGCCCGGCTCGCATTCGATCCCGACTTGAATATTTTGCGCGGCGGCGTGATCTAGAATCGGCTTGATTGACTGGGCAAATTGTTTCGCCGCCAGATCGGGGGGCATGCCGCCTAGACATCGGCCGCTGGTGATGCTCACGTTGGCGGCGCCGATTTGTCTGGCGAAATCAATCGTCTTGAGAATCATGCGAATCCGATCGTCCCGGAATTTTGGATTTGGGCTGATCAGGCTCGGCTCAAAATACGGTTCGGGCGGGGCATCTTTCCAGTAGCCGAAGCTGCAATTGCAATTGACGTTACTGATCTGCAGGCCGGTTTCATCGAGCGATTTGCGAACGTTGGCAATCAACGCATCGTCGATTTTTTCTGGATAGGCATGCGGCGCATCCGCCAGAATCTCCACGCCATCAAACCCCGCCGCCTTAATTCCACGAATGGCTTCGGGCAGGCCGAATCGGACATACGCGTTGGTGGAGAAAGCCAGCTTCATCGTGGATTATTCGCGAAACGCGGCATCATACCGTTCCATCATATCGATCAAACGCTGGCGGGATTGGACGGCGAAAAAAAGTTCGCGATCGAAGAACATCTGGTCTTCGTGGTCGCGGGCCTGGGCTTCGACGAATCGCTTTTCCCATTGGATGATGCGGGGATCATTGACCAGACGGGCTTTTCGCTCGCGGTGCATGGTCGCAAAGGCCGCCTGCCGTTTGATTGAGTTTCGCGGGAGTGAATTGATCTGGGCGATCATCGCTTTCTTTCGTTCGCCAAGCACTGCGTGCCGGAGGCGGTGCCCTTCCTGCAAGACGCAGGGGAGACAAACCCGCTGCCGCGTGATCGCGCCGGGGAAGAAGAGCGTCGCGGTCGTCACGGAGAATGCGGGCGGCTCGATCTTGAAATAATTCCGCATGATGTCGTCGCTGACTTGATCGTAGCGCCCGCCACCGATGCCGTGGACGAAGTTGTCGGCGACGAGCATTCGCAGAAACGTCGTGAGCGTGAGCGCGCGGGGCGAAAGACGATGTTTCGTAGCGCGCAGCCACTCGCCAAGCTTGCTTGCCGCTTCGAATCCATCGGCGGCGCGGAAGAAAAATTCCTGTTCGTCGAGCAATTCGAGTACGAATCCGTCGTCAACCGGAAACACACTGGGCCGCGAGCGCGTGCCGTCGGTTAGATTATCCAGCCAGAACGGCGCTTCGACTGAACCTTCGCTGACGAAGAGATCGGGCATGGGCCGGCTGGGAGATTTGGTCTTGTGCAGCCGCCGATAGTCCGCCAGGGCTGAGTTGTAAACGCCGGCGAATGTGCGCGCATCGCTCATCAGGTGATGCACGAACGCGAGATAGGGCTCTTCCACAAGCATCGGCGAAACGAGCTTGGCGAGCGTCTCCAATCCCAGCGATAGATCCAGATCATGGTTGGCCTGCATCAGCGCTTCAGAGAGCGTGCGAGATTCATCCGCGCCGGCACGCAGTGATGCAATGATTGCAGGAACGAGGGGTTGAAAATCCCATTGGTGGGCGGCATCCATGAAGCAGTCCGCCACGCGCACGATATGCGCCGCGGAAGGCGCGTTGAGTTGTCCGCACCACGCGGCCGATGTGATCTGGGGATCGTCCGTAATCGCCACCCCCCCGCCGGGCCAGCGGAGGGTCAGATGTTTTGGCCCGTCCGTATCCACGGCAAATTGAATCGCCCGCCCATTCAGTAATTTGGCTGCCGCGTTGATCAGCACATGCTTGACCCACACGCCGGCGTGGATCAGCTCGGTTTGATGGCCGGTGGCGACGATCGGCTGGGCATCGTCGGCGTGTCCCAGGGCGGCGCGCTGCAAGCGGCGCAGCTCATTCAACGGCAGGCCGCCGATGCGCACTTCGGTGGTTGATAGTCGTTTAAGATTTTCTCGGGTTTGCGAAAGGATGGCGGCGTTGTCGGGCCAAATGAGGGTCTTCCCGTCCTCGGCCGGGGCCTTCCAGTCAGGGTAGCTCAGGGCCGATTGCATGGGTCAGAATCTCACTCGCAGCAGGTGCAGACAGCTTCGCTGTCATCGTTTGATGTGGAACACGACCAGCCGCGCAGCTCGGCGTTCAGGACATCAAGATAATGCCTCAACCGATTCTGCGCATCGTCCAGAAGCCCGCCAAAATATCGGTTGGGATCGTTATAAATCAGCCGAACCGGAATCTCCTTGATCCGCAGGCCGGCTTTGGCCACACGCGGCCAAAGCTGCAACGGAAACGCATAGCCTGGCTCGTCCAGATCCAATGGTCTCATCGCGCTGACTCGATGAGCCTTGAATCCACAGAACGCGTCGGTCAGTTTCCAGCCGAAAAGTTCATTGACCAGTGCGGTGATGGTGGCGTTGATCGCCCGGCGATCGCCTGGCGGGAGATCGGCGTCTTTGTCTGATCGAAGATATCGCGACCCGCTGATGATGTCCGCCTGGTTGGTTTCGATCTCGCGGATAAAGTCCGGGATGCGTTCCGGCTCGTGCTGCTCGTCGCAATCCATCGTGATCACCCAGTCATATCCGTGGGCGTGGGCATAGCTGAAGGCATCGATGATGCTTTGGCCATAGCCCCGATTGATGGGGTGCCGGATGAGTTGTATATCATTGCGGCCTGCCAAAAGCTCGGCCGTGCCGTCGGTGCTGCCGTCGTCGATGCAAAGAATATCGGACGCAAAACGATGAACCTGGCCGAGAACCTTCTCGACGTATTTCAGTTCGTTAAACACCGGAATTGCCACCAATAGCCGCAAGCAACACTCCTTTGGCAAGTCGATAGTAGATACGCCCGGCGCAAGGGTCAACCAGGAAACCGGTTAGGTTCGGATGCTCGCAACCACACCCCCTTTTTCAACCCTTTATGGCAGGAATTTCTCGATGTTTCGGACGACGTCGAACACGGTCGGCCCGTTGTCCCGCGTGGCGGTATCGAAACCGTCGCCGCCATCCAAGGTATCTTTTGACCCGCCTCGGCCGAGGAGCAGGTCATCCCCCGCTTGGCCATAGAGTTTGTCGCGGCCTGCACCCCCGGAGAGGGTGTCATTGCCGTCGCCGCCATGAATAGCGTCGTTGCCATCCGAGCCTGTAATCGAGTCGTTTCCAGTCCCACCGACAATGTCCAAGCCAAAACCGCTCTCGGCTACGCCACCGACGACAGTGTCGTTTCCTGCGCCCGCATCAACCATGACATTCGCATCTGTCTCAACGAATTGGATCAGATTATTCAAAGCATTACCGAACACTTCAGTGACGGGACTTGTAAGATTCTCTACGTTTTCTACGTCGGGAGTAGTCCTTAGGTCCACGCTCTCGAATACAGACCCCTCATAGAAGTCCGTGTCAACTCCCGGCCCACCCGACCACGCAACGTTACCGCCTTCAAATAGATCATTTCCAGATCCGCCGAAAACAACGATGAACTGCCCATCATCATCTCGAGAAAAATGGTCGTTGCCTCCATCACCATAAACAGTAGTCAATAGTTCGCCATTGGGGTCAGTGACACCGCTGAAAAGGTCGTTGCCCCCACACCCGTG
>DATAPK010000485.1:0-9467 GCA_036265245.1 Tepidisphaeraceae bacterium
CGTATGAGTCTGCTTTGGCGTCCTTCGACTCCGATGCAAAGAACTTTTGGTACTGCTCAGGGTTCGGTGCATCTTGCTTCTCGAACACCTTGCCAATCACATCGCCCGGAAGGTAATTTTCGATCTCCTTCCCTGCCGTTATCCAAATATGCGCCTGAGGTATCTTGCTGACCTCTTCCTGAATGCGCGCGACCCGACCCTTTAGCTCCGCTCCTTCTCCAGTTGCGGCGGTCCGATCACTGTCACAAACAACGGCGATGTTTGGATTGAGAGTGAACAGGTTTACGAGTTCCTTCACTGCGTCTTCGTCCGTCGCCACCTGCGTTTGGGCGAGCAGAGAGCCTCCATAGAATGCGCATTGATAATCTCTTCCCTCTCGGAACTTCTCTTTGCTGAAAAGCTCGATCCAATGGCTGATGTAGATGCGGTCGGATGGGCCTTCAACCCATATGATACCGTTCGCTTGCAGTAGGTCAGACGGCTTTGCTCCTAGCTCAGAAATGACGCCGAGACGATCGAGGTGGGCTCCGACTGTCTTAGCCGATGCGGACGCACGATCATGCGAAACGTGAATGAGCTGGGCTTTCGGCGAAATTCCGAAGAGATCAAGGGCTACACTTGAATGGGTCGTCAGAAAGAAGATGGCCTGCTCGCTCTCAGCGTATCGCTCGACATACTTTAATAGCCGACGAAGCAAACCAGGGTGCAAGTTGTTTTCTAACTCCTCGAGGCCGAAAACGAACTGATTCTTTGGCTGCCCGGCGATTACGGGCACAACCAAAAGGTTCAGAAGCACTAGGATGATGGTCTTCAGTCCGCTACCGGAAGTGCTGAGCGGAATTAGCCCCTTGCTCTCCTCTCCTAGAAATATTTCCCAACTTCCATTGAGCGCCTGATCATTTCTGTCGTATTCCTTCGTCTCTATCTCAGAGAAGGTTGCATCGCTTCCGAAAACCTCGTTGAGCGCCTCCAACAGCGATTTCTTTATTAAGTCCCGGTCGAGCGACGCGCTGTTGAGGTATCGCCTAATGATGTTTGTTGCGCCCACGCCATCCGGCTCAAGACTCATCTCGGGCCTCGGACGTTCTGGCCGGATATTGCGCTCTGCTGCTAGTCGGATAAAACGCCGGCCTCCGAGTACATGAGTCCACTGAGCGGCGGCGGCGGAAAGCACTTCGATCCTCGCCTTTAAAACACGTTCATGAACGGTCCATCCAGGCATTTGATTTAGGACGGTTTGATTTACCTGGAAATCGGCGACTTTCCCGCTGGCGTCTAACTTATAGTGCACCTTCTGTCCTAGGAAGAAACGCCCGTGGTCGTCCCAATGATTTCCACCAAGTTCTCCTTGCGACCTGTTCGGCGGGAAGATTTGCTTCAGGCTTACTTCGTCGAGTATAGAAGTAATCTCACACGACCAGCCTTTTTTTGCGACGTCACCAGCACACAGTGCCTCTACGAAGTCGAGCATCTGCGATTTACCGCTGTTGTTCTTGCCGATCATGATGTTAACCGGCCGAATCTCGTCGAACCCCGCAAAATGGTCTTTGAAGCACCGATGCCCCATAAACCGAATCGATTGTGCAATCATGGAATGTACCTTCTTCTGCTCGCTTGTCCGATGCCAAGCCATTTAGCGAACGACTTGCGACACAATGGGGAATGCGTTGCGATTTCCAAACGCGAGTATTTCCTTGGTTTCGCCCCTGAAGAATCTCTCTTCGCTGAGATATACACCCCTCCCTGCTTCGCACGGAAGCGAACACTTTAATCTCGCCGTTGGGATGACAGACAAAGCATCTTATTCGTTCTAGGGCCCAAGAATAGCAGATCTGACGCGCCGAAAAACTATACCGTCTACATGCAATATTTCTCTAACTAAAAGCCCTCAATAGCTATCCATCTTTTCATTAGAAATAATTTCAACATGCCGGCAATCGCCCGTAACCCAATATTTTATAAAGCCTTACGAGTGGCCCGAAAAGCTTCCAAATCCCGTGTTTGCTTCAACCGAAATGGCGATTGGGGTCGATTCGCTACGGAGCAGGACGCATTCGAGCGTCTCATCAATGCAAGAGTAGTTTTTTAGGAGAACTTATGAATAAGACCCATAGCGAGTTAAAACAGATCGACAACGAAATTCCTTCAGTTGCTCCGCAGCAACCGACGAAACAACAACTACAGGCCGAGTCAGAGCGCCGCCTCCGCATTAAGCTTGCCGGCGATTGGGGAACCGATGGCGGCAAACATGCGGTTGACGAATAAAGTCGAGATCGGCATCGATCCTGTAGATTGGTGACTAATGCTTTTCTGAAGATTGGGATATGCGAGCCCTCTCTCTCTTCGAGCCTGGGCCTCAGGACAGAACGGCCATCTCCCCAATCTACAATGAATACGCGCAGCGTCCCCGCTTTTGCGAGATTCGTGACCCTTCGTGCAATTCGTGGCGAAAAACAATTCATCGACCTACACGGCCGATCGGACATGCGTCCGGTCCCGAACGGGCTGCGCCCTAAGGCGGCGGCGTGGTCTGCACGGGCTTCGCCCTTGGGCAATAGTCTGGATATAGTGAAAATATGAAGATTGGCCTCGTGATTTTCCATGCGGACCCCTCACGCGGCGGGGCGGAACGATATACCGTGGATGTGGCATCGGCGTTGTCGAGGCGCGGGCATGATGTCTCCATCATCGCCGGCAGTTTCAGTGACGCGGTGCCGTGGGAGATCAAGCGGGCGAAGCTGAATCCGCAGGGGCCGTCGAAAACCTGGCAATACATTCAATTTTTGAATCAGCTCGATGAGCATGTGCGGACGCACGCGTATGACGTGATTCATGCGATGCTGCCGGTGCGGTGGTGCGATGTCTATCACCCGCACGCGGGGCTGGCGGCGGCGGCGGTGGAAGAGGGACATCAGAAATATCAGGGCATCGCGCGGTCGGTGGCCAGGGTGTTGAATCGAATCAATCTCAAGCGCGGAAAATTCGCCAAGACGGAGCGAAGCTTGCTGGCGCGGGACAATCGGCCGCTGGTGATCTGTCTGTCGGAATATGTGAAGCGGTCAATCCGGCAATATTACGCGCTGCCGGAAACCGATCTGGTGACGCTGATGAACGCGGTGGATTTGCATAAATTCAGCGTGACCGAACGGCCCACGGCGCGGGAAACAACGCGAGAAAAACTTGGCTTGAAGAAGGATCAGATCGCGGCACTCATGGTGGCGCAGGATTTTGCGCGGAAGGGATTGCGCGAAACGATCATGGCGCTGCCGAAGACAAAGTTTCCGAATCTTCGTCTGATCGTGGTGGGGAAAGATGATGCGCGCGAGTATGAAGAGCTGGCGAAATTCTGGGAGGTGGCGGATCGCGTGACGTTTGTGGGCGGGACGAACGACGTGTACGCGTATTATCGCGCGGCCGATTTTTTTGTGCTGCCAACCCGGCACGATCCCTGCAGCCTGGTGGTGCTCGAGGCGATGGCGATGGGATTGCCGGTCATCAGCACCAAGAACAACGGGGCGACGGAAATGATGGAGAATGGCGTGCATGGTTTTGTTCTGCCGGCCTCGCCGAGGATTGAGGATCTGGCCGAGGCAATGAATCAATTGTGCGACCCGCGCAAGCGGCAGACGATGAGCGAGGCCTGCCTGGCGCAGCGGTCGCGGCTTTCATTTGACGAGCATTTGAATCTGCTTTTGAAGATTTATCAGACCGCGCAGAAGCGGCGGCTGCGGGGGAAGGTGTGAGGAAAAGGATTCGGGGTTCAGGATGGCATTTAGTCTTTTCCTGAACCCCGAACCCTAAACCCTGACTTCTGGCTCTCTTTTGACAAGATTTTATGGAAATGGAGCTTCAACCCGAATCACGTGCTGCGGGATATCGCATGCGCGCGATTTGGATTGTCGTCGCATTTTTTGTTGCGCTGGCGCCGACACTGGTGTGGCAGGAATTTTCGTCCAGCCCGGAAAATCTGGTCGTGGCGACATCGATGGAGATGCGGCGTGGCGGGCCGTGGCTGGTGCCGACGTTGCAAGGCGAGCCGCGCATCGCGAAGCCGCCGCTGGCGGCGTGGATCACCGCGGCGGCAATTCGCCCGCAGACGATGCGCGACATCGATACCCTCGATCACGATATTCGTGAGAATGGATTCAAATGGCTTGCGATTGAAACGCGCTGGCCGGCGCTGGTGAGCGCGTGCCTGCTTTTGCTCGGCGTATTTGAGCTGGGATGCGCGATTGGCGATGCGCAGTTGGGATTCAACGCGACGGCGATTGCCGCGACAACTTATTTTCTGCTGCGCTTTTCGCGATACACGACGACGGATATTCAACTGGCGCTCTGGGTGACGTGGGCGAATGTGTTTCTCGCGAACGCGATTATTCGCCGAAGATATTGGTCGGGATTTATCGGCGCCGGATTGATGTTGGGGCTTGCGATGATGAGCAAGGGGCCGGTGGGGTTGATAGAAAGCGTGGTTCCGTGCGCGGTGTTTTTGGGAGTGCGCAGAAAGAGTGCCACGACTTGGCTGAGCTTGCCCAAGTCTGAAGCGACACCGCCAGTATGGCGAGCTTTGATCGTTGGTTTTCTTTTGTTTTTAGCGAGCGGATTATGGTGGTATGCGATTGTGCTGGCGCGAAATTCGGATGTGGTGCATCGATGGTTTAGCGAGGTCACTCGAATCGATGCGACGGAAAGCGCGCCCGGGCCGATTTTCACGTATCTCGGGATCATCGGCTACGTCGTACCTTGGACAGTTTTCCTTTTCGTCGGAGTGATCGTCATCGCGCGACAACTTAAGGCACGACAAATTATGCCTGACCTGCTCAGCCTGCTTTTGCTCGCAGTGCCGCTGATCGTGATGAGCTTTGCGAAGGATCGGCAGGATCGATACGCGTTGCCAATGATTCCCGCCGCAGCCATCGTCGCGGCGATCGGGGTGCGAGAATATCTCACGCGCCCCAGGTTTGCGACGTTCATCGCATCGCTTCATTGGCTGATGCTCGCGGGCATCGCGATCGTGGTTCCATTGCTTGGCACGACGCCGCTCCTGAAACAATCAACCGGCGAGCCATGGTTCAGCCCGCGATTCGGAGCTCTGGAAGCAACGCTTGGCGGCGGGTTGGTTCTTGCCGGAATTATGCTGCACTGGCGTCGCTCCGGGGCACTTGTGGTGATGACGGTTGTGACAATGCTCGTTATGCAAGCCGTGATCTTCAAGGGATATTGCAGCAGCAACTCAGGCCAGAGCGATTTCAAGCGATTCGCGGACTTGATCGCGGCCAGATATCCAGATGCAACTTTTTTCAACGCCCATCCGAAATCAAAGCGCCCGCCAACCGATTTAGGCGTTTATCTCAATCGCACAATCCGGCTGACGACCGATCCGCAGTCGCTGCACGCAACCGAGCATCCGATCGTTTTGTTTATGTTGCAGAACAAGGGAGAGCCCGAACCGGCGCCGCCGGATGGGTGGCACTTTGTGGATGTGACGCATCGCGATAAGGATTTGTGGTGGGCGTTTGTGTTGCCGCCGTCTTGAAGGGAGAGGTCGAAGACGAGAGGTTGGAAGTTTGTCGTATCTCAAACCAAACCTCAAACCTCCAGCCCTCGAACCTCTTGACTCTTGCCTCAGCGGACGAAAGATGCACACGACATGCTCACACAGACTATCTCCGACCGCTTTCCCATCATCGAAAAATACATCCACGGCGTCGCGGTGATGGACCTGGGCTGCGTCGATTCGCGCAAGGCCCGGCACAACGCGGAAGAGCGCTTCGAATACAAAGCCAATCTGCTGCACAAGCGCATCGCGGAAATCAACCCCGAAACCATCGGCATTGACATCGACCCCGAAGGGGCCGCCGTGCTGAACCGCCAGGGGTATCACGTGCTGGTGGAAAATGTCGAGACGATGGATTTGGGCCGGCAATTCGACACGATCGTGGCCGGCGAGATCATCGAGCATCTCGAAAACCCCGGCCTGTTCATGCGAAACATGCACAAGCACCTGAAGCCCGGCGGAACCATCATCATCTCCACGCCAAACCCCTTTTACGCCGGCAGTGCCTGGAAAATCTGGCGATATGGAAAGCCGGCGGTGCACGAAGAGCACATGGGCTGGCAAGACCCGACGACACTATCCCAGCTTTTGAAGCGGACGGGGTTTGAGGTGGTGGATGGATATTGGATTCAGCCCAAGCCGTCGGTGATTAAGACATGGAAGCGGCTTTTCAGGCCATATTTTTCGCATACATTTATGATGCTCGGAAGAAAACCCCAATGACCCAAATTGGGTGTTGGTCATTGATTCATTCATTGGTCATTCTGGTTTGGCCATTGGTCATTCACAGTCGCCGAAAATGGTATCCACCATCGACATTGATCACTTCACCCGTGCTGAAGGGCATCAGATCCGTCGCAATCGCAACGACTGCTTTGGCAACATCTTCGGGTTTGCCCCACCGATGAATCGGCGTGAGATCTTTCTGGAAAATCAGCTCGTCATACTTCGCTTTCACCGGCCCAGTCATGTCGGTTTCGATAATGCCCGGGCGGATTTCGTAGACGTTCACGCCAAACTCCGCCATTCTCGCGGCGAAGAGTTTGGTCATCATGGAAAGCCCGGCCTTGGCGATGCAATAGTCGCCGCGGTTGGTGCTGGCGGCGTAAGCGCTGACCGACGTGATGTTGATGATCTTGCCGCGCTTCTGGCCGGCCATGTGGTTGGCAACAAGTTGTGTCAGAAAATACGGGCCCTTGAGATTGATATTGATCAGGCGATCGAAGGAAGTTTCGTCGGCGTCGGCGATGCTCAAGATATCAGCGCGCTTAGCGGGAGCGACGCCGGCGTTATTAACCAGAAGATCGATCCGGCCAAAAACTTTAAGGGTTTCATCGACGAGCTTTTGACGATCCGCCGCTTTTGAAATATCCGCCTGGATGGGATGCGAGCGCGGGCCGATCTTATCGCAAACTTCTTTGGCGGCCTGTTCGTTGCCGGCGTAGTTGACGGCAACAGAAAATTTTTGCTCGGCGAGCGCGAGAGCAATCGCACGGCCGATGCCACGCGAGGCGCCGGTGACCAGAGCAACAGGGGTGGAGTCAGTCATGGAAGTGAGGATAGCGTGGTTCAAGTCGGAGTCTATCCTGGATTTGATTGACCCCGAATGAGGACTCTGTGGGAAACCCGAAATCCGAATGAATGACCAATGACGAAGCCCCAAAATAAGCTGTTTTTCGTCATTTGGATTTCGTCATTCATTCGTCATTCTGGTTTCGTCATTCGAATTTCGTTGGGTTTTCATTCGCGAAACCACCCGTGGATGGAAACGAATCGATTATCTCGGCCCGTGCAGCGCAACATGAATATAAACCACCGCCGCCGCGATCAGTGATAATACGATGCCCGCCCACGCCTGCACCCTCTGCATCACCATCGCATCAGGCAGCGGGCGAAGCTCGCGGCGCATTTGCCAAAGAATCACGATGCCGAGAAAAATCGTAACCGTCACGCCATAGATGGGAACGGGCAGAAATTTGTCGGCGAGCGAATAAGGCACAACATGCATCAACTCGCTGCGCGGATCGCGCGTGCCCGGCAAAAAGATAAAAACAATCGAGGCAATCAGCATGACTATGCCCAGCCAGGCCGTCAGCAATGCAAGCCATGCGGGGGCGAGGGTTGGTTTGGGCGCGATGGGTGCGGGCGGCCGAAGAGGCAGTGGAGTGTTGAGATTCGGATCAGGCACATCTCCACCGTACTCCAAAAAGGGCTGACAACTCAACTGAAACGAACGCAAACGACGGTCGATTTGCCCAACGTTTAGCGGCCCCGCTTGCGGGGCGCGTCCCGCCACGCTCCCCAAGCAAAGCCCTCAAGAAGCCCGTTTCAAAACCCATTACAGCAGCAGACGCCGGTGTCTAAGGTATTCCGAAGACCCGGATTTTTCTGCAATCGATCCGCCTCTTCGGGTTACCTCAGAGCCGGCGTCTGAGTTTTGAAACAGCCGCCAAACCCTCCCAGAATCCGCCCAATAGCGCAGAAACATTGCAACTTCCCTCCTCTTCCCACGTAATTCACATCGGTGACCTCGGGCGTAATCGAATATCAACCTCAACCAGAACCGCGCGCCTCCCGCCGCGTCCATTATTTGCTTCTCATCCTGATCGTCCTCCTCGGCGGCGGCCTGCGATTCTTCAAACTCGATCAGCCCGCGATCTGGGGCGACGAGGCGCTGACCTATTCGCGGATTTGCGGCTCGTATCAGGATTTGATCGACATTCTGCAATTCGACGGCTTCGTGCCGCTGCATTATGAACTGTATCAGTGGATCGCGGCCGGGATGCCGATGCGGGGGCGGCTCGAGCAGGCGCCCACCCATCCACTCACATTCGCGCAGCGATTCTTAGCATCACGCGCCGCCGCCCCCGCCACTCAACCGGCAGCCAAGCACATTCTCATCGGCGAGCAATCGCTGGTCGCAGATGGCGTAAAGATGACGCCCCTCGTCATGCGCCTGGTCCCGGCAATCGCGGGCACACTCACAATCCCCGCGATTTATTTTCTAGCAATCCAGATCGCCCGCCGGCGCGTCGCGCTCACCGCCGCACTCTTCGCCGCCTGCAGCGCATACCTGCTGAACTATTCTCGCGACGCAAAGATGTACATGCACTTCTGGCTCTTCTGCACCCTGAGCGTCGCCTGCCTGCTCTGGTGGCTGCGCGTGCGAACGCCTCTCGCCTGGCTTTGCTGGATAGCCTCAAGCCTGGCCATGTGCGGACTGCACGCCGCCGGAGCCGTGGTGCTCGGCATCGAACTGATCATTTTTCTCTCTCGCGATCCGCAATGGTGGACCGCCGGCGCGATCTTCCTGCTCGGATTTATCTCCACTGGATTGCTGCACGGACAAACCAACTTTTTTTCGCGCCACTTCGACGACCGCTGGCTGGCAGCCGGCGCCGCCTTGCTTTTCGGCCTCGTCGTCTATCTCATGCAGCGACGAAAACGTTGGAAAACCGCCGTCTTTTTCCTGCTCGGAATGTGCGTCATTCTCTCTGGCATCGGTGGATATTACCTGAACTTCAATCGCTTCAAACAGGACATCGACGAAGGCGACTGGCGGCGCGATTCGAGAATCGGCTGGATCGATGAATACAACCGCGGCCGCGACGGCGGCGATCTGGTGCAATATGCGGCGACTTCATTTTTGCTCAGCTGGGAATGGACGATGCCGCAGCAAGAGCGGTTTATGGAGCCGCGGACACTCAAAATGTTGCATGGGGCGACGTATGGAATCGCGGGGTTGCTGGCCATTGGGTTGGTTTGCTGGAGTGTGAGGAAAAACCCACGCGCGGCTCGACCAAGCCCGCCCGCGAAAGCGCGCTCGCCGAAGGCGTTGGTGGGCAGGCCCATGTTGTGGGTCGCGGGGTGGATTGTGGTTCCAACATACGCGTTCTACTGCATATCGATG
>DATAPK010000486.1:0-5163 GCA_036265245.1 Tepidisphaeraceae bacterium
CAATCAAGACAGGCCGTTCACGGGCGGGCTCTACCTTGGCCGACATGTCGGCGGCGACATCTACAACGTCGTCCCGCCCGCCGAGGCCATCGCAACACTCATCGTCAACGGCGCTAAACGCCTGCACATGTACGGCTATAGCGGGCTTGATGACGGCGGCGTGCTTTTCCGAATGGATTCCGTTTTCAAAAAATCTCTCCGTACCGGCAACCAATGGGCGGAAGAAGTAATTCCGCTGCTCGATCAACCTCGCACGAGGGAAATTGCGGTTCTATTTCCTGCGGAGATGAGTCTATACGAGCCGCTCGAAGTCGACACCGAAGGCAGACATCGGATGGATTTGCTCGGCTGGTATGCGCAAATGATTGATCTTGGCTGGCATGTCGACATTCTGCACCCGAGGCAAATCATCGCCGGTGCACTCAAGGATTACTCTCACCTGATCGTTCCGCACAATTCCGTGTATGACTTGGGCGACAACGCAACGCTTGAAGCGGCGGTGAAAGAATTCGTCTCGCGCGGCGGCGTGATGCTTCACGGGCCGCATTGCGCGTTGGCTCGGCGCGCATTTGGAATTGAAGAGATGCCAGTCGATTTTGACTGCATCGACTGGCGAGAACCGATCATTCCGCATGGCTGGTCCACAGTCGCATTTTCCGGCGCCAAAGCCATCGGCACTTACATCCAGAGCCGCAAAACCGCGATCGCTGAAACGATCGTTGGCCTCGGCCGGGTGATGTCCTTTGGGTTTCAATACGGCCACTCCTATTCCCGCCGGACGATGCCCATCGTTCCGTCAAGTTACGGCAGGCGCGAGATGCATCCGATCGTGTTATGCAAGGAGACGCCGGTTGCGTCATTGATTGGTCTGTCGCCTTCACTTCCGGTAAGGCCGATCAAGGGAGTGGAGTTCGGGCGATTTGGAAAACAGCTGGTCATCGTCAATCATCGCTCCAGCCCAATCGACATTCGCGAAATCAAGGCTCGTCGCGAACTACCCCAAACCCCATCACAATCCGGAACCCTCGCGGCGCATTCTGCAACTTTACTAGAGCTTGAGTAAATCATGCGAGGACTTCGCAAATTGAGGTCGAGATGAAGATGGCATGTATCGCATTGCTGTTGTGCACAGGGGTGGTGTTCCCGTGTGCTGCTCAAGTGGACTTCAAGCTTGTGGAAGCAAAAGTCCAGGGGTGGATCGACAAGGGTTATTACCCCGGCGCATCTCTCTTGGTTACGCAAAACGGCCAGATCATCTACGAGCATTATTTTGGAAATTATCGGCCAGACACCGTTGTCTTTATCGCATCCTCCGGCAAATGGTTGGCGGCGGCCACTATTGCAACTGTTGTAGATGAAGGAAAATTAAGCTGGGACGACCCAGTTGCGAAATGGATCCCCGAATTGGCCAATGATCCAAAAGGAAAAGCCACCCTGCGTCAGTTGCTATCGCATACCTCGGGATATCAAGCATATCAGCCGAAGGATCAGCCTCGGGACGATTACCAAACGCTGGTGGAATCGGTCCAGCACATCGTTCCGTTGCCATTGCATTACGATCCGGGCACGCACTTTGAATATGGCGGCCTTGCGATGCAGGTGGCGGGGCGCATGGCGGAACTGGCCACCGGCAAGGATTGGGAAAGACTCTTCGATGAACGAATCGCCACGCCTTTGAAGATGAGCAACACGCATTTCACGCCCGTTGACCACGGCGGCGGGCATAGCCCGATGCTCGGCGGCGGGGCGCGCAGCACACTGCGCGATTACGGCAATTTCCTTTCGATGATCGACCAGAACGGAATCTTTGAAGGCCGGCGAATTATTTCAGAACAGGCCATTCGTGAGATGCAGGCGGATCAAGTGCGCGGCGCCGTTATGCAGCCAGGAAAGGAATTTGTCGAGCAGGTTCGCGGCTTCAAGCATAACGCAATTTACGGCCTCGGGGAATGGCGAGAGATTCTCGACGACCACGGCGACGCCATCCAAATCAGCAGCCCCAGTTGGGCCGGCGCATATCCGTGGATTGATAAAACTCGCCATCTATACGGGTTCTTTCTCACTCATGTCGATACCGCTGGTCCCGCAGGAAAGGATCATTTCAATTCATTTTTAAGCAGTCCGGAACTGACGACACTGGTTGATACGGCCGTAGATGAAGCAAAAAAGCGATGAAAAGAGTCTGTCGCAAACCGTACAAAAAACGGACGCGAATGGTGGTTGAAATAGCGCTCGGGTTCATGTCTGTTTGATTGGACGAGGAAATCCAGATGAATATTTCAAGACAGCTTCTAATCATATGCATCGCATTCTCTGTCGCGCCATTCGCACGAGGAGAAAACGCACCTCGGCAGTCACTGGGAAACCTTGGCACATTGCAGGGATGGAGCGGCGTGCAACTAGCGAGCGGCCAAGGACAGAACGGGAAGGATTGCGCCGTATTCCCCGCAAACGGCGAGGTGATCTTCACTTATCCCGCGGGAACAAAAGGCTTTTACAAGCACGGCTTTCGAGCCGAGTGTGATGGCACAAGCGACTGGCGGGATTTCTACGGCTTGCAGTTCGACATCAAGCTGCCCGACGATCGGCAGGTTCGTTTGATGACGACTATTCGCATTCCAGATCAGCCGGTGCGATTGGATTATGTCAAGGAAACACATTCCGAAACCGTGATTGTCGGAAAGGGGTGGCATCATGTAACCCTGCCCTGGAGCGCCTATGACTTTCAGCAGGCGCAGCCGGCGTTTTTGAAGTTTGTCAGAGAGTTGGATCTGCGAATTAACCGCGGAGATGAATCATCCGCGCCATGCCTCCTCGAAAATGTCTGCCTGACGCGCGCCCCGCTGATAGCGCTGGATAGCGAAGTGCGTGGCAAGTCTGCCGCCTCTGGTCAGCAGGTTGACTATGTCGTGACGCTGGCGAATTGCACGGATCAGCCACAAGCGGTGTCGCTGTCGATGGAAAAGCATGGGTGGGAGGAAATAAATGCAAGCGTCGAGCCGTCACTCACAACGCTGGCAGCGGGGGAGACGCAGAATTGCACCGTGCGCGTGAAAGTATCCGACCGAGTGCCCGCCGGCGGCCACGAAAACCAAACGTTGCTCGCCATCGCGAACGGTGATGCCAGTTCTGCATCGAGATTAACATTCGTCACGGCCAGCCAGGTTGCTCATCCCAATATTCTCCACACCGCCGACCAATGGGCGCAGATTCGAGACAACGTGAAAAAATACGACTGGGCCAAGCGCGGATTGGATGAGATTGTCCAACGCGCGAACAACTGGAGCGTGCCCGAAGTTGCGCCGCCAGGTAAAAACATGACATCGGACGACATGGGCCCGTTCCTGTTTGCCACGCCAAACGAAAACGGACTGATGGCGTCCGGCATCGCATATCAACTGACCGGCGATAAGAAATACGCCCAAAAAGTCGGGGCATTTCTGCTGCATCTAAGCGATCCAAAGAACGGCTATCCAACAACCCTTCGCGGCTGCAATCAAAGTCTCGTACAGGAAGGGCATTTCTTCCAGCACATCGCGATGTCGTATGACATGATTCTCGATTCGGGCGTTTTAAGTGCTGCGGATCAGGCGCAGATCAACGCCACGCTGCGCATTTTCATCGAGACGATCCGCTTCGAAATGCAAACCGGGCACATCGGCAATTGGAATGTCTCCGAGTATTGCGGCGCACTTTATAGTTCGCTGGTGATGGAGGATTTATCGCTGGCAGATCGCTGCCTCAACACGCCCAGCGGATTGATCGACCAGCTTGAAAAAGGAACGATGGACGATGGCTGGTGGTATGAATGCTCGATCAGCTACAACACCTGGGTGGCCAGCGAGTTTTGTCAGGTCGCCCTCGCGATGAAACCGTGGGGCCTGAATCTCGATCAAACCGATTTTCCCGCCAGCTACACGAAGAACTATTCGCTCGTCCCCTGGTCGATGCAAACCCAATATGGAATCAACGGCGACAAGTTTGGCCCGGTGAAAACAAATTACGTCAATATCAAACGCATGTGGGATGCGCTGCCCGCATTCGCCGATTTTAACGGCGTGATTTTCGGGATTAATGATTCCACCGAACGCGCCCTCGCCGGCAATCGCACCGAAGTCAGCGGCCAGCCCTTCGAGATCGCGTATTATCTCTATCGAGACCCCGCCTACGTGAGGATTATTCAAGAAGGGCAAGGCCGCGATTTACTCTACGGCGTGCCCAATCTGCCCGAGCATGGCCCCGATCTCTCATCCGAATCCGCCTACGCCGACAACGTCGGCGTCGTCATGATGCGCTCGCAAAACAAAGATCGTCCGCAAAGCGACCGCATCGAAGCCGTGCTGCACTACGGCACGCACGGCGGATATCACGGCCATTTCGATCGAACCAATCTCCTCTCCCTCATGCGCTATGGCAAAAGTTTCTACAACCCGGAAATGATCTGGTACGGCTACGAACCCTTCATGTACAAGTTTTACGTCCAGAGTTCGATCAACAAAAACATGGTCGTGGTCGATCAGAAGATGCAGGAGCCCGTTGAATCGGATCACCTGCTTTTCCACACCGGCAAGCTGATGCAGGCGACCGCGGTGCAGACCAACGCCCGCTGGTCGCACGAACCCTTCGGCGGCATGGTTTATGACTGGTTCAAAGGCAACCTCGCCGACAAAATGTGGTCCGAAGGCCGATCTTTTCCGCTCCCGCCCGACGCCCCCGCATACGGTGACATCGGCCCATACACGGATCGCGTCCTTCAGCGCCGCTTGTTGATCGTCGCCGACGATTACATCGTCCTGGCCGACTATCTCAAAGGCGAAAAGGAACACACCTTCGACAATCTTTATCAATTCCGTGGCTTCAAAAACCTCGAATCCGCCGACAAAAAATTCGACCGTCACGATGCGCAAATGAATTCCGATCCGCGCACCGCCGCGCAATTCGTGACCGATTGCAACTGGTATAGCGCCTCGGCACCGGCGCGGGCCACCTTCGACGATCCCGCTTTCCACGCCGATGTAATCTCCCTCTGGCCCCAGCAACAGCAGATCATGGTCGGCGCCGCCCCGGAAGTTCAGCAGGAAGAAAAGCAGCTTCTCTACACCGTCCGCGGTGACGGAAAGACGCTGGCGGATGGCAAAACCGGCGCATGGGTGCTTGGGCAGG
>DATAPK010000487.1:0-13624 GCA_036265245.1 Tepidisphaeraceae bacterium
CATATCCAGCATAAACTTACGACAATAAAAACGAACCCAAATCATCACAAACCCCTTCCATCCCCAAATCTCCCCCGCTTTCCCCGCAAATCCCCCTCATCGCAACTTTTGCCTCTTCCCGCCGTCATAATTAAGGTAGAATGCTTAACTTGGCAGATAAGAGGGCAACCCGAGGTAAACTTATGAATAACTTCAAACGACTTTGGATTCTCACCGCGGCGGTCGGAGCAGTTTCGCTCCTCACCACCTCCACTTCGCTGGCTCAATACCGCATTAACACCGGTGGCGTGCTCGATGCCAATAACAAAATCGGCAGCAGCGGCGCCAACGGCGGCAGCGATGGAACCGGAAACCGCACCAAATACTCCGGCGTCACCGGCAACGACATCGTCCTCGGCAATGTCACCGCCGGAAAAGGTTTCCGCGGGGCCGTTCCCTACGGCGACAACCGCGCCTTCCGCGGCAATCTCTCACAGTCCGGAACCGACCGCTTCGTCTCCGAATCCGCCGGCGCGCCCTACGGCGGCATGGGCGGTGTAATGAACTCCAACGCCAACACCGTTCGCTCCTTTTATGGTGATTCAAAAGGCGTCGCGCCCCCAGAGGGATATACCACTCTCAACTACGGAACCCCAGGCTACGTGCCCGCTCCCCAGGACCTGCGCCTCGGATCGGATTTACGCCTCGGTGACATCGGCGCCACCAACAACATCGCACTCCCGCAAGCCGGCACGACGATGATGCCCGGCCCGGTGGATGCTTCCACCAACAACACCCTCATCACCGCTTCCTCTCTCTACGGCGTGCGCCAGTGGAACGCGGGTAATGCAAACGATCAGCAATTTATTTCCCGTTACGCCAACGCCTTCGGCGAAAACCTGAACCAGCCGAACTCGCTCAGCGATCTCCAAGTCACCGCCATGCAGCGAGAACTTCAGCAATCCGCTTCCATGACCGGCCAGCCCATCGGCACCGCGGACACGCTTGCTGGCCAAAACGCAAATCTCAACCAGACCGGAACCAAAACGCCCTCGGCTAATCCAAACCTGGCGCAGCCGCTTCCCCCACAGTTGGAATCCCCCAACAACGCCGCCCTGCCCTCGAATCAGCTTCAATCCTCTGTCCCCGGCACCGTGCTTCAGGGAAATCTCGGCACCGGCGAATCAATCCGGGCCCATGTGCTGACCCTTCCCGCCGCCCAGCAGGGCGCCGCCAACGCCGCGCTCCAGGCGCGTCTCGATCAGGAGTTCGGCGCCAAGCCCCAGACCGATGCCGATGCTGCCAGAAAGTTCAACAGCGATCTCAAGGCGATGCAGGAAAAGAACAACGCCGCCGGTCAGGGACAAGGCACCGGCCAGCAAGGCGCCGCCGGCGGCAACTCGCCGCTTGTCGGCCCCAAAGATTCAACCTCCAATGACAAAACCGCCGCCAATAAAAATGCCCCGGTGAAGATCAAAGATCTCTCCAGCGGCGTCAAAGCCCGAGGCCTCAGCGACATCCTCAAAAAGGGCGAAGATCTGATGAAAGACGGCAAGTGGTATTCCGCCGTCGAGCAATACGACATCGCCCGCCAGGTCGCCCCTAACAACATGCTCATCATCGTCGGCCGCGCCAACGCCGAACTCGGCGGTTCTTACTACGGCCAGGCCGAAGCCGATCTCCGCAACGCCTTCACCCAGGATCAGGCCATGCTCGAAGGCCAATTCGATCTCCGCTCCATGATCGGCGAAGATCGCCTCCAATTCCTGGTGAAAGATTTAAAGGACATCGCCGCCAAAAATCCCAATCAGTCGCGCCCGGTATTTCTCCTGGCCTACATCGCCTACAACGCCGGCAACGAACGCATGGCCGCCGGTTACCTCGACCTCGCCGAAAAACGCGCCAACGCCAACGACCCCTTCTATTCTCTCGTCCGAAAACACTGGCACCTCGCCAGCGAAGGCCAGGCTCCTTCACCGGATATGAACAAGTAAGAAAAGTGATTTACCGCAGAGGCGCTGGAAGACAAAATAGTAGGTTGTTTTCTCCGCGTCCTCAGCGCCTCTGCGGTGAATAAATCCGTCGATTAGACGAGTTTGCTCCCCTTCACATGTTCGACAATATGCGTCGCGATCTCCACCGCGGCCAGCCCGTCCTCCGCCGTCACCACCGGCCGCCCTTTATTCACCACCGCATCGACAAAGCTCTCCAACTCCGCCCGCAGCGGCTCGATGTCGTCAATCTGAAGTTCCTCGATCTGCACCAGCTCATCGAACTTCAACTGCGAAAGATCATCGATCTCCCCAGATCGTATTTTCGCCACCACATCCCGAATCGCATCCACATTCCCCCCTCGCCGCGCGAACACGCCAACTTTTTTCTGATAATCCAGCGACACATAAGCATCCGCGCTGAAGACGCGCAGCTTGCGCTCAGTCTTGAGCGACAGCCTTGAAGCCGTGAGATTCGCGACGCACCCGTTTTCAAACGTCAGTCGCGCATTGCAGATATCCTCCACTTCGCCAATGACGCTCACGCCCACCGCATCGATCTTGGCGACCTTGGAATTGGCCAGTTGCATGACGATGTCGATGTCATGAATCATCATGTCGAGCACCACGCCGACGTCGATGCTGCGAAACGTCAGCGGGCTGACACGGATCACCTCGATAAATCGCGGCTGAATGTTCAATCGCTGCATCGCCCGAATCGCGGGATTAAATCGCTCGATATGCCCGACCTGCACGATCGCGGAATATTCGTGCGACGCCTCGACGATCTTGCGGGCGTCGAAAATATCCTTCGCCAGCGGCTTTTCGATCAGGCACGCCACGCCACGTTTGAGAAACGGCGCTGCAAGATCGCCGTGATATTTGGTCGGCACGCAAACGCTGGCGGCGGCAACTTGCGAGAGTAGATCCTTCAGATTCGCGAACGCCTTGCACTCATATTCCTCGGCTGTCTCTTTGGCGGTTTCATGGTGCGCATCGTAAACGCCGACGAGCTGCACATCGGGCATTTCGGTATAAACCCGCGCATGCAGCCGGCCCATCCGCCCGCATCCAACAACGGCCACGGGCAGCACTTTTTTCAGTTTTGCTTTTTGTTCGTTGAGTTGTGTCACGCGGGCAATTGTCGATCCGAATCGGCGGGTTGGCAAGATGTAATGTTTAGACAGTGCCACTGAAGTGGCACCGCCGGTTTTGCGAGTCGTTCATTTACTATGCGCATCTGGAGATTTTTCTGCCCATGCGGTTTTGAGGTCGGCGTAGATGATGTCTGAGCCGTGAAGGGAATGCGATGTCGCAACGATCGCTCCGCCGGGTGCATAGATCGTTGAGAATCCGTAGCCAAACCATGATTGCTGATCGTCTACCGACCAATTCGCGCCAACGATGTAGTGATCGAATGGCGCGATCCGCCCGGGCAGCACATGCCAAAACCATTCAGCGGGATGATTGTCATCAACCCATGCAATGGAGTAGAGCAATGCCCAGATGCGGCGCGGCTGATATTTTGGGAGGATGGTGTGGATGTCGTAACAGATCGCCAATCCCACGCGGCCATATTCGGTGTCACAGGTTTGCACGCCAAGATCGCCGGGCGATGCCCATGATTTTTCCGGGTAAGGCCAAGGGGTCAGCTTGCGATAATGCGCGACCAGCCGCCCGTCGGGTGCGGCGAGGCAATCGGTATTGAAATATCTCGCCTCATTCTGCATCGCTACATCAGAAGGTTTGACGACTTCAACGAGTGGGATCGTCAGATAGATGTGCAGACGTTTGGCCAGCGCGCAAAAATAATCGGTTGAGGGGCCTGGCACTGTTTCGGCAAATCCGGCAGGATCTTTCCCGACAAAGATCGGCTCGATCGGTTTGCCCGGAACGCGCCAGTTGGTCATCAAATCCTGCGACAGATATCCCGTCACGGCTGCTTCGGGCAGGACGACGATTTTTGCGTCGTGGTCGGCGGCCTGTTCGATGAGCGCGGTCAGTTTTTTTCGATTGGCCTGAATCGCGCCCAGATCGGACGAGCATTGAATTGCCGCCACCTTCACGGACATTGGTTGGGTGGTGGGTTCGGTGGCGAAGAGAGTGGGCGAGACAATTCCCGCGGAAAGGATCAAAACGACCCGAATGACGCATCGAATGGGATGGAGCATTACCCGATTAACGCGTGGATTGGATGAATTATTTCGGGGTTTATGCCTGGCGTTTGGCTTCGAGATATCGCCCGTGCCGGCCGATGTTTCGCTGGCGGAGGAATTCGACCATGCGTTTGACGCGAGGGTTGATTCCGTTGAGCGTATCGAACTCGCCGAGCACTACCGCGAAGGGTTTTTCGCGACCCATGAAGAGGCGGCGAGTGGTGATTTCTAATTCCTCGATATCGTCCGCGGAAAAGCCCGCGCGTTTCAGGCCGATCGTGTTCAGGCCGCGAACTTGATCGCAATCGGACACTTTCACATAGGGAGGCACATCGTGGGTGATCTGCGCCAGGCCCGCGAGATAAGCGAATTCACCAACGGTGACGAAGTGATGAATCCCTACGCCGCCCATGATGGCGACGTTGTCGCCGATGGCGACGTGGCCCGCCAGCATCACGTTGTTGGCGATAATGCAGTGGCTGCCGATGTTTCCATCGTGGCCGACATGAGAGTTGACCATGAACAGATTTTGATTTCCGACGCGCGTCACGCCACCGCCGGCTTCGGTGCCGATGTGGATGGTGACGGCTTCGCGAATCACATTGCCGTCGCCGATTTCCAGGCGGGTGGGGCCGCCGGCGTATTTCAGATCCTGGGGCGTGCCGCCGATGACGCAATTGGGATGAAAGGCATTATCCCGTCCGACGGTCGTATGGCCGGTGATCGAAACATGGCTCAGGAGCTTGCACCCTGCGCCAAGGATGACATGCGGGCCAACGACGCAGAATGGGCCGACCTCCACGTCCTCGGCGAGGCGGGCGTCTTTATCAACGGAAGCTAATGGCGAAATCTTTGGCATAATTTTGTAACCGCGACACGCATGCGTCGCGGTTACACCGGCTCCGCATCGACCAACATAAACTTGATATCGGCCTCGGCGGCCAATTTATCTTCGACGAAAGCTTTGCAACGGACGTGTCCGGTGCGACTTTTCACCCGAACGGCGATGGCTTCCAGAATCAACTGATCGCCGGGAATGACCGGGTGACGCATCTTTACCTTATCCATGCTCAACAGCACCGCAAGCTTGCCGGTGTGTTCGAGTTTCTGGCTCAGCAGGATTCCGCCTAGCTGGGCCATCGCCTCCACGATCAAAACGCCGGGCATAATGGGCGTGTTCGGATAATGCCCCTGAATAAAAAGGTCGTTAAACGTGACATTTTTAATGCCCACCGCTTTGGTATCGCCAACGATCTCGACCACGCGATCCACCAGCAGCATGGGGTATCTGTGAGGTAGAATGCGCTGGATTCGGCGGATATCGAGTACCGCGTCGCGTTTGAGCAAGTCCTGCCGTGAGAAGGTTTCATCCTGTTCGAGGAGTTTGCGGGCGAGCTGATGGTTTAGCTCATGGCCGGATTTGTGGGCGATGAGTCGGCCGCGCAGGGGGCGTCCGACCAAGTACAAATCGCCAATCAGATCGAGCACTTTGTGGCGAGCGCATTCGTCGGGAAAGCGAAACGTGTTATCGATGGGCCCATCCGGGCTGATGACCAGCAATTCCCTGGGTGACAAATGTTTGCCGAAGCCGCGGGCGCGCAGTTCGTTGGCTTCCTGCTCGAAAATGAAAGTTCGGGCGGGCGCGAGTTGCTTCACGAAATCGTCATTGCCGAGATGAAAGCTGATCGTCTGCCTGCCAACCGGCGGGGCGGCTTCAAAGTCGTAAATAATCTCAAGATGATCCGTGGGCCCGGGCAGGGCAGCCAGCGTTGCATCCCCCATGCTGACCTGCAGCGGTTTTTTGATGACAAGGGGCTGCTTTTCGGCGGCCTGCTCGACGATGCCTGCCTCCTGAATTGCCTCGACAAACGCCAGGCTCGACCCGTCGCCGGCGGGGATTTCGCCGGCATGGCCGCCGGTGAGCCGCACGACCGCGTTGTCGATCCCCATGCCGGAGAGGGCAGCCAGGCAATGCTCGACGGTTTCGACGAAGAGCGTGCCGTTGCGTAAACACGTTCGGCGCGGGCGTTTAAGGACGTTGGAGACCAGAGCCTGGATGGTGGCGACCTTCTCATCCTGCTCGCGGACGAAGGTGATGCCTGCCCCTTGCTCGGCCGGAGCGAAGGTGAGCGTCGCGGTCTCGCCGGAGAACAACCCCGGCCCGGCGACGGACACCTCGCGAGAAATTGTGCGTTGATGCTGGCTCATTTCAGAGGCAAAAACCAGCCCAACAGTATATCGACCCCGCCTAAATGGGAAACTGACGTAAGGCCCGAGTGTGGAAATGTGAAATCGGGGGAGTTAGAGCGCAGTGTTTAACTGCTTAGCGGCGAGCACACCCGCCGGCTGCACAGGGGAATGCTCTGTTCAGGGACAAAAGGATATTGCTAATTATCAGTGCGAAGAAAATCGAATTCTTCACCGCAAAACGCACTGAAGGAACCAGGGGACCAGGTAGCAGAAGCCGGAGAGGAAGGTGACCATGTAGCCACGGGATTTGGTCAGGCCGTAGAGTGCCAGGCAGATGGCCATGAAAATAATGACCAAGACTACAAATGGCGGCACCCAGGTGATGTTTTCCCGGCAGAAATATGCGAATTCTCTCATCATATGTCAGATGCTCCCTTCCTATATTCGGCTGAAAACAGCCTATCACACAGATGCAAAGCAGGCGGATTTTCAAGTCGTTGCCCCGGGGCGTTTTTTGGGCTTTGGCGCCCGTTGATATGGGCTGAAACGCCTTTGCGGGGGGTTATGTTTTCGGACGTTTCCGTTATCGCCCGCCATAATTCTTGACCCCGGCGCGAGTGAGCCGGTAAAGTTATCAGTCTTGATGCGGATTGACGCACACCACGAGCAGGAGCCCAGCCCGTAAATAGTCGAGGCTCCGACACACCGTTTGGAGGTCTGTTATGCCCCCCGTATCCCCAGCATCCCGTTCCGGCGCCCTGATCACCTGGCTGGTGGTCTTCGTCCTGCTTTGGGTCGTCGGCACCGTTTGCGCCGTTTATTATTACGTGGACGGGAACAAGGCCCGCGAGGATCTGGACAACGTCACCAAGCAATACAGCGAAATCCTGCCCAAGAGCGAAATCAACGGCGACGACATCAACGCCATCAAGAACAAACGAAACGAAGAGGGATACAACGGATCGATGAGCGTGGTGGATGTGCTGAAGAAAGAGCGCGACGATCTGGCGACGAAGATCGACGGCGGCGCTTCGCCGGATGCTTCATTCAAGACCGCAACCGACACGCTGGCGACGGCGGCGGTGCAGGCGAAGAAGGCGGATGTGGCATCGCTTCCGACGACACTTACGGCGGCAGTAAATACGCTGACGCAGGCGCTCACCGCGCGGAAGACGGAAATTGATTCGTTGAATACGCAGCTTAAGCGCGCCCAGGATGCAGCAACGCAAGCCGCCAAGCAGATGCAGGCGAATCAGGCGACGCTGACCAAGGCGCTGGCGGATGCGCGAACCGAAACACAGCAGGCCTCCGCCACGCTGCAAAGCGATCGCACGGCCAAAGACGAGCAGATGAAGAAGATGATCGCCGACTCTGAGGCCGCGCAGAAGCAGGCGCAGGACCAACTCGCGCAGGCGCAGTCATCGATGTCGGAACTGACCTCGAAAAATGGTGATCTTCAACATCGGCTGGATCAGGCGCTGGAGAAACTTGGCGCCAAGCGATCCAACACCGCCGATGCGGTTGTGCGGCAGGCGGATGGATCGATCGTGCGTGCACCGGGCAACGGCAGCGTTTACATCAACCTTGGCGTCGGCGATCAGATTTCGCCGGGTCTGACGTTCCAGGTTTACGATCGCGCGGAAGGCGTGCCTTCCATCGGCGATCCGTCCAACGACGACAATCTTCCCAAGGGCAAGGGATCGATTGAAGTTGTGCGCGTCGGGGCAGGTAGCAGCGAATGCCGGATTATCCATCAGGAGCCGGGCGTGCCGATCCACGAAGGCGATCTCATCGCTAATCTGGTTTACGACAAAAACACCAAGTATCACTTCTATGTCTCCGGCGATTTTGACACCGATCAGAATGGTGTTCCCACCCCACAGGAAGGCGATGTCATCAAGCGGCTTGTCACCCAATGGGGCGGCAAGGTGGTTGATAAGATCGATGCGGACACGGATTTTGTCGTGCTAGGCCAGGAGCCGCAGTTGGTTTCGCTCAGCAAGGATGACGCGAACGATCCCATCAAGCAGGCCGAGGCGCAGAACGCGCAGGTCAAATACGACACCTATCAGGATTTGAAGAAGCAGGCGGTCGAATATCACATTCCGATTTTGAATCAGAATCGGTTTTTGTACTTCGTGGGATATTACGACGCGGCGAAGAGGTGATTTTGATGGTGGAATGTTGAGTGTGGATTGTTGAATGTAGTGACGACAATCAACATTCAACAATCCACACTCAACATTCACTCATCCAAGTTTTTTCGCTATTGAAATCAGCACTTTGCGATCCACTTTGGTCGTGCGTTCTTTCACGGCCTTTGCCAGGACGGAGGGGCAGAGCAGGAGGGTGAGCGGGCTGGAGACGCCTTGGGCGTCGGCGAGGATTTTGAGCTGTTTCAATTCGACGGGGCGCAGGTCGATCTGGGCCATGATTTCCTTGAGCAGTTTGCCCTGGTGATTCAATGACTTGGGCAGGACCTTCCTCTTTTTGCGCTGACTGATCACCGCCAGCAGAATAACCAACCCCGCCGCCCCGGCTAAAAAGGCGAAGAACTTCTTGGGATCAGTCGTGTTGTCGATGTTGTCTGAGAGGCTTTTGAGAAATTCTTCCTGCGTTGGCTTGGCGGAAGAAATGATTGGCCACAGAGACACAGAGAACACAGAGGCAATACATAAAGAGAGTATCTTTGTAATTCTCTTTGTGCTTTTTGCGTCTTTGTGGCTCGATTTTTTTTGATGATTCACAATCACCCCGCAAGTTTAGTGGGAGGAACAATCGTCGCCGACTTTTTCTGGGCGGCGGCCAATTCGGCAATGGCGCGAAGCACAACGACCGCGTATCGCTTGGCACGCGGATCGGGATCCTGCTTGGCGATGCGGCCCACTTCGGTCAGGAGATTCCACCAGCCGATTTGCCGCAGCGCCCACATCGCCGAGATACGATGGTCGGGACGCTGATCGCGCAGCATTCCCAGCAATTGATTCGACGCAGTCGCCACTTTCATTCGGCCCATGGCTTTGATGGCGTTGGCACGCTCACGGTTGTGAGTCGAACGCGCCCGCTGGGCAAGTAGAGGAACATATTCTTCGGCTTGCTTGGCTTCGAGCACTTCGATGGCGTTGGCGCGAACGCGGGCATCGGTGTCGTTGAGGACTTTGTCGAGAATAACGTTGGTTGCGATCGCCGGCACTTCGCCGACCACGCTGACCGCTTTTGAGCGCACGCGGGCGTGAGGATGGCTGCACAGGGGAATGAGGGAGTGGCGGAGCGGTTCGGCGAGGCCGAGTTCCTGGACGATCTGAAGCGCCTTGACGCGTTGCTCGATCGGGCCTGCGCTGAGCCGGCGAGACAATCGCGTCATCGCATCGGGCAAAAGCTTGAGCATCGCCTTGCCCGCCTGCTTGCGCGTCATCCGCTCCATTCTGTCGAAGCGTTGCCAGAATTGCTCGAACCCGGCCTGCCCGATCGACCGGCTAATGACCTTGCGCACCGATTCGGGCGCGGTGGTCATAATTTGCAATAAGATATTTTCGAAATCGGGCGGCCTGCGGCGAACGATCTCTCGCGCCGCCATGCGCAGCAGCCGTTCATCAGGATCGGTCAGAAACGCCTTGAGCAAATCGATCGATGTTCCGCGTTTGCGTTGTGCGGCGATGCGCAACAGGTGCAGGCGGGCGGTGAAATCTTCGCTGGCGTGCATGCGCAGGGCGTCCATGCGCTGATCCTGAAGCGAATCGTGCATGCCGGACGTCGCGAGCCATTCGGCGATTTTCACGGCGTCGCTGGCGGGGCGACGATCGATGTCGTGCATCAGGGCCGCCTCATCCCACCACGCGCCGCGGGTCACCTGGTGCACGCAAAGCTGCAATTGATGATCCTTCAGCCAGTGTGTCTTACGCAGCAGCGCATCGAGCACCGGGGCTTCTTCGATGTGTGAAAAGGCGATGCCGAAGTGGGAGCGAAGCTGGCCATGACTTGCGCCAAGCAAAAACGCATCGACATGCTCCGCCGCGGGGGGTTGTTGGAGGCGGCGCACCATCGGGCTTTGGCCGGCGTGCTTCATCGTCTGCAAAATCGCCAGCGTTTTGCTGCCGGGCCAGTCGCAAAGCAACAAGGCAGCGCGCAAAAGATCAGGCCCATGCTTGCCGCGATGAACGTCCATCGCCCGCGCGACCGCTGCCTCGATCTCCGGCCGATTTTCCATCAGACGCTGGTATCGCTCGGCGGGTTCGTGAGTAATTGCCTGGCTATCGGTCAGAATATTTTTGGAATCGTCGGCATGTTCCGTGCCCGGCGGCTTGAAGGCGGCGCTTTTTTGCAAAGCTCGGGTTTCCATCGCCACCCATCGCGCCATTGCCACCATCGCCTCGGTGGCGGCTTTGGAGAGAATCTCGTCGAGATCATGCAGATTTTCGGACAGCACATATGCCAGCAGACCCTGGTGCGACAGCGCGATGAGCTTCATCGCCGCAAGCCGCAATTCGGTGCGATCGCTTCGCCCACATTCGCGCAGGGCGAAATGAAAGATGCCGACGTTTGCGAGCACGCCATGCTGAAGGCTTTCGGGCAGCGAATCGTATTGCTCGATTACGCCGCTGAGCCCGCGCACCGCCTTGCGGCGCAGCAATGCTCCGAGGGCAATGGTCTTTTCCTGCTCGGTGCCGAGGCGCAGGCCTTCCAGAAGCAGATCGTCCGCCGCTTCGTTTTTGGAATCGACCAAGGCTTGAAGGAGCTCATGCAGCATCTCTTAAATATTATCGGACGAACGAGAAGGCGGGCTTGAACTATCTAAAAGAGATCACATTTACACTGTAGCCGCGACGCCTGCGTCGCCTCCCGCAGACAGCAAAGGCGGCGCAGGCGCCGCGGCTACATTTCAAGGGATTTGAACCGGCAGACCACATCAAACACCTTGCCTCCCACGCGTTTGGCGACCGCGGTGTCTTTGATCATCGCGATGTTGAGGGCATCGCAGGAAAAACAGGCGTCGAGATTACTTTCGACGCCCCGGCCCATGCCTTCGAGGATCACCAAATCGGCGTTGGCGGAGATTTCGTTTAATTCATCGGAGACTTCGGCCAGATCGATCAACGGCTCGCCGGTGCCGGTGCTGACGATGCGAATCGGCAACTGTGCGAATGATTGCTCGGTTTGGAGGATTCGTGGCCACCAGGAGCGGACGTCGTGGACGGTCATGTCGTTGAGCGTTGGCCGCTCGTTGCCGGCGAGGATGACCTGCGTGTCGCGCTGTGACAGCCAGCGTGCAAACGGCAACGCGCCCAGCAAAAAATCGCTGCCGGCGTTATCGATGAAGAAGATGGCTTTGCGATAAGGCCTATTTGCAAGCAGGCGGGATTGCAGGCAGTCATAGTCATCGATCAACCAGGGCCGCGGCGACAGCGAAGCGCGGGTTTGAAAAAAATCAGGGCTTTGGCCCAGAAATTTTTTGGCGGTGGCGTCGGCGCCCATGTCGAAAATATTGCCGGCAAAGATTCCTTCAATCAGCGCCATGATTTGAATCTCGCCTTGAAGCGCGTCGATCTCAGCGCAGATGAAGGGGAGCAGCGGAAGCATTTTTTCGTTTTCGCGATTTTTCAGATCGATGAAGGCATCGACAAATCCGTGCTTTCGCAGGAGATCATCCCGCCATTTATCCAAGGTGAGAATCGTGACCGGACCGTCGTTGCCGGGGTTGGCAGCGAAAGCGTCGAAAGTTTTGTAGAAATCGATTCGACAAGCATCGGCGCGCTGTTTTGCACTTGTCAGCGGCTCATCTCGTGCCGCGGCGACCTCCATGCCGAGCTTGAGGATCGTATCGACGTGACGTTTGAAGAATTCAACCCAATGGGCACGGCCTTCGGCTTCAACAGTCAGATTCCATGAACAGGCAACATATTTGCCAGGATCGGCGAGTTTAACGAACGGGCGCATGCGGCGAGGGTAGCGGGAAGAAATGCGAATGTGAACATTGAACGTTCAACATCGAATCCTGATCGATCCGTTCAGCGCGGGATACTTGATGTTAATCCTTCTTCAGCGCGATGCGTTCCCAATCGACCAGATCGATTGCGGCGATGATTCCTGGAGGAAGGCCGCCGTCGGGGATTTTCTCGTCTGGCACGATCGACAAGATGGGCGTCTTGCCCCACTTCTCGATTTCGCGCGGATTGGTTTCCTCGGCCGTGCCGGGAGAATCGGCCGGGTAGCGATTGATAACCACGCCGGCCAATGGAATTGTGGCGCTGCGCAGCGCGTTGATCGTCAGCAGCGTGTGGTTGATCGTTCCGAGGGCCGGGCGGGCGACAATAATGGCCGGCACATTCAGCATTTTGGCGACATCGAGGACGAGATGTTTGTCATCCATCGGGGCCATGATCCCGCCGACGCCTTCAACGATCATTACGTCGCTGTCGGCGGACATGAGGCGAATGGATCGCTGGATCGCCTCCCAATCAAGCGGCTGATGCGCTCGCTTCGCGGCGACGGAAGGGGCAAGCGGTTCAAAATAGCGCTGCGGGCAGATCAGATCAAGCGGATGACGAGATGCGGCGCAGACGGCGAGGAATTCCGCGTCTTCGCTGACCAATCCTTCACGCCGCCGCACGCAGCCTGTGGCCACGGGCTTAAGCACGGCCACCTTTTTTCTGCGCCGATGAAACCAGTTCGCGATCGCGCCGGCGACGACTGTCTTGCCCACCTCGGTATCGGTGGCAGTGACAAACAGGCCGGGGATGGGGAGGGGTTTCAGCACGATTTGAGAGTTGAAATTTCAGATTTCACTGCGCTGACGATGGTTTGAAGATCATCAACGCCCATCGCCAGAGGCGGCATCAGAATAATGACATCTCCCAGCGGGCGAAGAATAATCCCATGCTTGCGGATTCGCTGGCAAATCTCGGCGCCCATTCGTTGTTTCGGGTCGAATGGCTCACGCGTTTGTTTATTCTTGACCAACTCGATTCCCACCATGAATCCTTTTTGACGGATATCGCCGACATGGGCAAGCTCGCGAAGAGCATCGAGCATGACCGAAAGCTGCCGTGATTTAGATTCAACGGATTCGATCAGATGATTTCGCTGAAAAAGTTCCAGCGACGCGATCGCGGCGGCGCAAGCCAGCGCGTTGCCCGTGTACGTGTGGCCGTGATAGAAGGTTTTGCCTTCCGACGGATCGCCGAGAAACGCATCGTAGATCTTTTGAGTCGCGAATGTTGCGGCCAGGGGCAAATATCCGCCGCTGATTCCCTTGGCGGCGCACATGATGTCCGGCGAAACGGATTCGTGCTCGCAGGCGAACATCTTTCC
>DATAPK010000488.1:0-13213 GCA_036265245.1 Tepidisphaeraceae bacterium
CCCGCTAAAACTGCCAAAGTTACACCATTCATTCCTGCCCTGTAACCGACCCTGCAAAAACTGTCCAGCTTGCTTCACCCGGGCATTCAAAATTGCATTTTTGCGATTTTTTGATTGACAGGTAATAACGATCTCATAACCTGTAATAACGTTATTGAAAGCGGAGCAGCATGTCGGTCACGATCAAGGAAATCGCCCTTCGAACCGGTCTCTCTATCCCCACCGTGGGAAACGTTCTTGGCCGCTCCGCCAGCCGCTACAGCGCCGCCACCCGCAAACGCGTCCTCCAAGCCGCCCAAGAGATGGGCTACAAGCCAAATTCCTCCGCCCGCGCCATGCGGCAGGGGCGCTTTGGTTGTGCCGCGTTGGTCCTCAGCCGCAGTAAACAGCAAACTCACAGCCACATTCCCGTCGGATTACTCGACGGCCTCGATGATTCGCTGGCTCGTCATGACATTCACTTGACCGTTTCTCGTCTGACGGATGAAGAATTATCCAGCGACGATTTCCTCCCCAAAGTTCTGCGGCAATCGATGACCGACGGGATGATCGTCAACTACACTCACGAAATTCCACAGGGCATGCTCGATCTGATTCATGCCCACCACGCACCGGCAGTATGGCTAAATGCAAAACTCAAAGAGGATTGCGTTTACCCCGATGACTTCGCCGCCGCCCAATCCGCGACGGCGAGGCTGATTGGTTTGGGTCATCGAAGAATCGCGTTGCTGCATCTGATCTCGCCAAACATCTTCGCGACCAACTTCGAGCAGGCCAAGCCGAAATTTCATTACAGCGTCTCCGATCGCGCCGCCGGCTACGCCACCGCGATGCTTGACGCCGGTCTTTCACCGATAGTCACTCACCACGATCGTTATATCGACAACAGCGAACAACTCGACGCCTGCCGCGCTCTGCTTCGCGGCGAAAATCGGCCGACAGCGGTGGTCGTTTATTCCGATCGAGATCTATCATTACTGATGTGTGCCGCCAGCGAATTGGGCTTATCTGTGCCGAAGGATCTGTCCGTGCTGGTGTTTTATCCGACTGATGTATGGTCGGCCGGCAAAAGCGTGTCGGCCATCCAGGTGCCGACCAGTGAAATGGGTCGTCGCGCGGTTGCGATGCTTATGCAAAAAATCGAATCACCAAACGAATCATGCTCGCCGGTGGCGGTGCCATATGACGCAAGGTTCGGCGAGACCGTTGCGCCGGCGAGTAAGTGAAATGAGACATTTAATTCTTGGAGGAGACATGCGGACGAGGAATCTGAAGAAAAATCGTCGGGGAGAAAAACTTATTCTTGGTGCGGCGCTCTCCGCAGCTTCTTTGGTCGCGCCGGGCATCCTGCGTGCCGACGTCACTGTTACTAAGGATTGGCTGCCCTCCGTCGGCGGTGGTGGTGAAACCTATTACGATGGATTCATTTCCTTCAGTGATACCCAGGTGTCCACCACCAGTTTCAGCGGCGATGCCGCTTTGAAAGTTGGGTTGCCGCAGCAATATTGGGGTCAGATCCTGGGACAGAGCTACGTCAACAGCGCGATCTCAACGCCCAATTTCAACGCGAATCCCGAGTTGTCCTTCGATTTGAATCTGCAAGATTATACGTGGACGACCTTAACGCTTTATGTCCAGCTTTATAACGAAGAAGACCCCGGCGCAACGAATCAGCAGATCAATGGGACGGCAAATAATCCCCCGACGGGTCTGGCGGTGCCGCTGTCTGGTTTTGTAGGCGGTTCCGGGTTTCAGCATGTGAATGTTGACTTGTCGAGCATCCTGCCGCGCGATCCCAATGCCGCCTTTACAAGTTTACAGATGTATTTCCAGCCGCAAAATGGAAACGGCGGGGCTTACACCGCACAGACAATCTATCTGGATAATTTTTCTCTGGGCGCCGCGCTTCCGCCGGCGGTTTATAGCAGCGCTTCGTGGAAGACGCCGGGCTCGGGAAGTTGGTCTGACTCAAACAACTGGAATCCTGTGACGCCCACCGGAATTCCAAACGGGAAAGATCAAGTCGCCACGTTCGGCACGAATGGCGGCACGGTCAATGTACCCACTACGGTGACGGTTGGCGCTTTTACTGTCGGCACGATCACTTTTGATAATACCAATAGCTACACGTTGAATGGTGGCGCGATCACGATTGATACGGCCAACACTACATCTGGCCATCCTCTGGCGAATGCGATTAACGTTCTTTCCGGCAGCCACACAATCAACAGCCAGGTCGTCATGGGCACAACGTCGGGCTCGACAGACGCCAACCCCATGGACTTCAACGTCGTGCAGGCATCCAGCACGCTGACAATCCCGAACTTTTCTGGTCAGTTTTACACCTTCCAGAAAGATGGCGACGGGATGCTCAAAATTAATAAGGCCGATCAGGTATCGCTTTTTGTAAACGGCGGCACCGTCCAGTTTCTTTCGAACGGCACTACTGCCAATATCAGCCACACGTTTTTCGTGCAGATCGCCAACAGCGCGGCCGTCGACCTGACTAATAACGGCTTTGTCTATCAATACGGCGGAGCTACAGGCGTGCAGGATACTGTGCGCGGCATGCTTCAAAACGGTTATGCCAATGGAAGTTGGACCGGCACCGGCGGCTTCACCAGTTCTTCGGCCGCCGGCGTTTCTGGCATTCACAAGATGGCCATTGGCTACGTGGATACCGCCGACCCTGATGTGCAGAACAATATCCCCCTAAGTTCCATTTCCTATTTTGGCACCATCGATGGGACTTCGATCCTGATGCGCTATACGTATGCGGGCGACACCAACATTGATGGCACGGTTGGCATCGACGATTTCAATCAACTCGCCGCGAATTTCGGTAAAACCGGCGCGGATTGGTTCCAGGGTGATTCCAATTATGACGGAGTCATCAACCTGCTCGACCTTAATGCAATCGCAACCAATTTCGGACAAACCTTGCCGAGCAGCGGCGCGGCTCTGGGGGCGTTGGTTCCCGAGCCAATGTCAATGGCCGGATTAGGATTTGCCGCGTTGCTCCTGAAGAGACGCGCACGAAAACACCAGGGATGATTTCAGCGACGAGGCGCTACGGAGGTTGTAATGAAGATTAAACGTCACGGTTTTACACTGGTTGAATTGCTGGTGGTGATCGGCATCATCGCGGTACTCGTTGGAGTCCTGTTGCCGGCACTAAATAATGCCCGTCGCGCGGCGAACAACGTTAAATGCATGTCCAATCTTCGTCAGATCGGCACTGCCTGCATCATGTACATGAATGCCAATCGGGGCATTTGTCCGCCGGTTCTATTGCTCAACGGAGGCATCTTATCAAACCTTAAACCCGGCTGGCCGAATTTTCTAAGCGAAGGTAAATATCTCAAAGGCAATAATGACGAAGGAAACGTTTATATCTGCCCCAGCAGTTTGATGGAAAATATCGACCCGAATAATTGGGGGGGGCATCCATCATCCCGCGTCGCCAATTCGGGTTATCAAACTTATCGCGGCACAGCCTCGGTCAATAGATTGGGGGCTCCATCCACCGACACATCAACAGACATTATTTGCAGTTATGCCGTCAATGCAATGTGGGGAGACGATATGCCCCCGGCAAAGACCGCCAGTCTCTATGGAACAGCAGCTCATTATTATAGTGAGCTTTACCCTTTCCTTGACGATGAATCCGCAGTTCACCCTGCTATAAAGATGACTGCGCCTCGAACCCTTGGGGCAAAAAAATCGACGCTTGTCCCGCTCGTTTTCGACGGTTTCTTCATGCAGCAAACGAACGGCTTTCACATCCAGCTGCGCCACGGAAACCCTCGCGCGAAGGAAAATGCCCGCATCGCTAATTTTGTTTTTCTCGACGGACATGTTGAGGGCATCGCGGGAGCTGATCTTCCAGGTTTTGATGGCACAAACCAAAATGGGCTCTTTTACGACTATCCAAATATATCTACGACCAAAATCTGGAAGGTGATTTGGTCGGTTGCGCATTGAGAAGGAGACAATTGATTTTGGCTTTGCTGTAAGGCTGTACGGAGAAATGCTCGGAAGAAACAGTTTATAAGCCGGCGATCGATCGTCGCGTGACGGTCCGCCGGAAGAACTCTTCTGATTGGAGGAAAATACCATGAGGAGTGGGAAGATTGCTCTCGCCGTATTACTCGGCGCGATAGGATGGACGGCCAAGACCCAGGCCGTTAATGCCTATTCGCATAATTTTGAGGGGGATACTGTTGTTACCAGTGGCCCAACCACCGGCACGTTTATCCAGTTCAATGGAGCGGCCACGGGTGGAAGTGGATATCAGGTGCAACTCGGTGCGAACGGCGTGGTAACACCAACGCTGAGCGCAGGCGTTGATAGCAATGGCACCAGTTCCAGCAAGGCGCTTTTTTCGACTGCCGATACAACGGCAGCGGCCCAAGCCTCTTTCTTTTTCTGGCAACTCCAGAATTTTAACATCCCTGCTGTTGGCGCCGGCAATACCGCCTCGGGTGTTCAGGTGTCATATGACATGAGTGTCGCAGGCGCAGCGGACACCCACCCGTGGGGAGTCGAACTCAGCGAATCCAATGGCTGGAAAACCGATATCTCGCCAACCATTGCAACCGACGGCTCGTTCACGCATGTGAGCTTTCTGCTTTCCGGCGGCACGCAAACGGGCACGTTCGATCCCACGCTGGGCATGACCCTGCAGATGTCCACCGGCTCCGGCGATTATGGCTTTGATTCCGGAAACAGCGTTCATCTGGACAACGTCAGCATTGACAACGTTGTCACACCCGAGCCGGCATCGTTGTCTCTGCTGGGGCTTGGTCTGTTGCCGATGCTTCGCCGCCGTCGGTAGGCATTTGCCGACAAGGGCAAAGGCCTCCGATCGACGTGAAGGACAGTTTTTCAAACGATGGGCGTGCGGATCTCCGCCCGTGCGCCCATCGTTTTTGTCCTGTAACACCTGTGAGTCGTACACCATGAAGTTTCGAAACGGAGCCTGGCTTTGGCATAAGGATGTGACACCGGCCTGCATGAAGCGGGTGGCGGAACATCGGATCGAAGGAGATGCTCTTTATCTCGCGTGCGTCGATCGCGCCGGCGATCAGCACGCGGATCGTTTTGAAGGCACCGTTCTTCAGATGCGCGTCACCTCGCCGATGGCGGATGTGATTCGCGTGCAGATTCAACATCATCATCCCGGCTCGTGCGGGCCAATCGGATTTGATCTCGATTACGATCTTCGTGCGCCGCAAGTCCGCATCGAAGAAAAAGCCGATCACCTGATTTTCACCAGCGGACGAGCTTCGCTACACATTCAGAAGCGAGCGCCATTCGAGATGCGCTTCGCCGACGGCGATTCCCTCATCACCACCGCCGCCGAAGAGTCCCTCGCCTGCATGGACGTTGCCGGCAAAGGCAATTTCCTCATGCAGCGCCTCTCGCTCAGCGTTGGCGAGTGCATTTACGGCATGGGCGAGCGCTTCGGCCCACTCGTCAAAAACGGCCAGAACGTCGTCATCTGGAATGAAGACGGCGGCACTTCAAGCGACCAGGCTTACAAGAATATCCCCTTCTATCTCTCCAGCCGCGGTTATGGCGTGCTCGTCAATTCGCCCGGCAAGGTCGATTTTGAGGTTGCCACCGAGCGCGTCACGCAAATGCAAATCAGCGTGCCCGGCGAAGTGCTCGATTACTATCTTTTTCAGGGCCCAGATCCCAAAGATGTCCTCGACAAATACACCAAGCTCGCCGGCCGCCCCGCGGTGCCGCCGGCGTGGTCGTTCGGCCTGTGGCTTAGCACTTCCTTCACCACGCAATACAACGAAAAAACCGTCACCGAATTCGTCGATGGAATGATCGCCCGCGACATCCCGCTCAAGGTCTTTCACTTCGATTGTTTCTGGATGAAGGAACGCCACTGGTGTAATTTCGAGTGGGATCGCGACGCCTTCCCCGATCCGCGCGGCATGCTCCAGCGACTCAAAGCCAAAGGTTTGAAGATCTGTCTCTGGATCAATCCGTATATCTCGATGATGTCCAAGCTATTTGAAGAGGGCGAGCGAGAAGGTTTCTTTCTGAAGCGGGCCGACGGCAGCGTCTATCAAGCCGACCAGTGGCAGCCGGGCATGGCGTATGTCGATTTCACCAATCCCAGCGCTGTCGTCTGGTATAAGTCGAAGCTCGAAAAGCTTCTGGACATGGGCGTCGATTGCTTCAAAACCGATTTCGGCGAGCGCATTCCGGACGATGCCGTCTATCACGATGGCTCAAATCCGAAGTTGATGCACAACTATTACACGTATCTGTACAACAAAACCGTTTTCGATCTTCTGGAAAGCTATCACGGTAAAGGCAACGCGCTGCTCTTCGCGCGCTCGGCCACGGCGGGTTCGCAAAAATTCCCAGTCCAATGGGGTGGCGACTGTGATGCGACCTTCGAATCCATGGCTGAGGATCTGCGCGGCGGGTTGAGCTTTTGTCTATCGGGCCCGGCGTTTTGGAGTCATGACATCGGTGGCTTCAACGGCACAGCCAAGGCCGATGTCTACAAACGCTGGGTCGCGTTTGGCCTGCTCTCGACACACAGCCGTTTGCATGGCTCGGGCTCGTATCGCGTTCCCTGGTTATTCGACGAAGAATCCGTCGATGTGATGCGGCATTTCGTGAAGCTGAAAAATCGGCTCTTCCCGTATCTCTTCTCCGCCGCGCACGACGCCCAAGAAAAAGGGTGGCCGGTCATGCGCGCGATGATCCTCGAATATCCAAATGATCCGGGCTGCCGTTATCTGGATCGACAATACATGCTCGGCGGCGCGATTCTGGTTGCCCCCGTGTTCAACCCAGACCACGTCGCCGAGTACTATCTTCCCGACGGCAAGTGGACTCCGCTTCTTGGCGGTAAAATCGTCGAGGGTGGCAAGTGGCGAAAGGAAACATTTGATTTCCACAGCCTCCCGCTCTTTGTGCGCGAAAATTCTGTGGTTCCCCTGGCCGACAACGATGAAGAACCGCAATGGCGTCTGGGCGATCCGCTCACATTGAATCTGTTTCAGATCGCCGACGGCGCGGATATCAGTATTCGACTCGTTGCCGGTGATGACGGCCCAACAACATTCCGCTGCCGCCGTGTCGGGAAAAAGGTGACGGTTGAATCAGACGGCCGTGCCAAAAGGGTGCGACTCCTGCTTCGCTCGACCCGCGCCGCAAGCAATTTTATTAACGCGAAAGCGCACGAAGTTCGCGAGGGTTTGCTGATCGACTGGCTCGACATTGCAAAATCTGCTGCCTTCACAATAGAGGACTAATATTCCGTTTAAGCCGCGCCGCTCGCGGCGTATGTCCTGGGAATAAGAATGCACCATCGACCCACCATCCTCGAATCCCTCGAATTCCGCCGGTTCCTCGCTGCGCAGGCGTACGACTGGAACCCCGTCACTATTAAAGGCAACGGGTATCTCGACGGCATCGTTTACTCGCAAGCCGCCCCGAATGTCGCCTACGCCCACGCCGACGTCGGCGGGGCTTATCGTCTCGATCCCACAACCAATACCTGGATTCCGCTGACGGATACGTTCCAGTTAAATGATCCGGCACAGAATGGCGGCGCGCAGACGATCGCCGTCGATCCGACCGATCCCAATCGCGTCTACATGGTTGCGGGAACATACGAAAGCAACGCGGTCATCCTGCGATCGACCGATCAGGGCAGAACTTGGCTGCGAACCGATGTGAGCACGCTCAAGGTGGACGGCAACGGCTGGGGCCGCGACGTCGGCGAGCGCCTCATGGTCGATCCCAACTCTCCCAACGTTATTTATTACGGCGCGCAAGATTACAGCACCAGCGCCAGCGGCCTCTGGAAAAGCACCGACTTTGGCGCAACCTGGAATCGCGTTACTTCATTCACCGCTACCGGCGATCTGTGGAACGGCACTTACGCCAATGCCAATGGTGTCGGCGTCGGCTTTGTCCTTTTCGATAAAACCAGCGGAACCCGAATCAGCGCAAGCCAAACCATCTATGCCGGCGTTTCCACCATCGCCAATACCAGCAGCAAGCTGTACGTCAGCAAGGATGGCGGCACGACGTGGGGGCCGATCGCAAATCAACCCGCCACCACGCTCACTCCCAACCGCGCCATCCTCAGTCCCGACGGCACCACCATGTACGTTGCCTACTCCGATCAATCCGGCCCGTATGCGGCAACCACCGGCGCGCTTTACAAGGTCACCAATCCTAATTCCGCGTCTGCAACCTGGACATTGGTTACGCCATCCCCTGGCGCTTATGCTGCAATCGCATTCGATCCAACTAATCCCAGCACGGTTTACACCGCCGTCTTCGATCGTTATCCCGACAATATCTATCGCAGCACCAACGGCGGCGCCACTTGGACGCCTCTCACCCCCGCCAGCCACCTCGACAATTCATCTGCCTTCTACGCCAACTCGCAAAGCACGCACTGGCTCACGGATTTGGTGATCGATCCTGCGAACAACAATGTCGCGATGTTCAATACCGGCTATGGAATTTTCCGCACGGCCAACCTCACCGCGGCGACCCCGACCTGGTCGTTTTACAACAATGGCCTGGAAGAATCCGCCGCACTGGAACTGGCCAGCCCCAACACGGGCAGCGTTCATCTCGTCAGTGCCATCGGCGACCGCGACGGCTTTCGTCATGACGATTTCACGCAATCCCCCGCGACCGGAACGCTCGGCCAGCTGAACGGCATTCAGGAAGGAACTGACGACGACATCGACACCGCATTCAACGATGCCAACTACATGGTGCGCGTCGTGCGCGTTTCGCCTTATGTTCAATTTTCCGTGGATAACGGCTCGCATTGGGCGTGGATGCCCACCAGCGGCAGCTCGGGCAGCACCAGTGGCGGCGGCAACATTGCCATCTCCGCTGATGGCCTTTACACCGTCTACGAGCCGGGCGGCAACGGTCGCGTGAGATATTCCATCCGCACCAACTCCACCTGGAGCAACTGGGTCAGCACCGGGATCACCAACCAACCCGCTAACGGCGCGATCATCACGGCCGATCTCGTCGGCGCGCACACTTTCTACGCCTACGCAGGCACCACCGTTTCCAGAAGCACCGACGGCGGGGCGACCTGGACGGTGATGACAACCGGCGCACCTTCGGTGGGAAACTGGATTCGCGCCGTCCCCGGCGAGGCTGGAAATTTGGTGATGTCCCGAAACGGCAACGGCCTCTATCGCTCGCAAGACGGCGGCGCGACGTGGACGCGAATCAACAGCGCCGCCGTTACCACTGCTAATCAGGTCGGCGTGGGCGCGCCTGCTGTCGTCGGCGGATATCCCTCGATCTTCGTCGGCGGCACCGTCAACGGAATCAACGGATTCTTCCGTTCCGACGATCAAGGTGTAACCTGGACCCAGATCAACGATCTTTCCCACGAGTACGGATTCGTCACTGTCATTCAAGGCGATCCGCGTGTTTATGGCCGGCTTTATGTCGGCACCAACGGCCGCGGCATCCTTTACGCCGACATCCACGCACCCACCACCTCGCTCCCCGCGGGTTGGAACACGCTGGACATCGGCTCGCCCGGCTCGGCCGGCAGCGCCGGCCAACTCGCCGCCAGCACAACTTGGGATGTCGTCGGCGGCGGGGCGGGTGTCACCGGAACTTCCGACCAATTCCGCTTCGCCTACACCACGCTTACCGGCAACGGCTCCATCACCACGCTGGTCACCGATGTGCCGCTCGGCTCAGCCGTCACATCGAACAGCGGCTACAATGCCAAAGCCGGCGTGATGATTCGCGACGGCACCGGCGCCAATGCCGCCAACGTTTTCCTCGCTCTCACCCCCGGCTCGGTCGCAGGCGCGATCTTCCAATCCCGCGCCGCCAGTGGCGCAACAACCACAACCAATGCCAGCGCCACCACGGGCATCTGGCCGCCATATTGGCTTCGCCTCACCCGGGCGGGCAATCAGTTCACCGCTTTTATTTCTCCGGATGGAACAACCTGGACGCAGATTGGCACGCAGAGCATCACGATGAGCTCGACGATCAACATCGGCCTGGCCGTCACCGCCAGCAACAATACACAGCTCGATATCTCCCATTTCCAGAACGTCACCATCACCACGCCGCCCAACGTCATTGCGTCGAGCTATCTCTACAACACCGCCCTCAACCAATTGAGCTTTACCTTCGATCAGGATGTCTCCGCGAGCCTGCTGGCCTCAAGTTTGACGGTTTCGCCCGGCAATTTCACCGCCACGTCGGTCTCGTGGAACGCCGCCACCAACACCGCCACCTTCACGTTGCCGCTGGCGTCACTGATCAACGGCGATTTCACCGCCACCCTCAATGGTTTAACCACCAAGAGCATCGCCAACGATCTGATGACCACGAGCCCATCGCTTCCCTTCTTCGTTTTGCAAGGCGACACCAATCGCGACGGCGTGGTCAACCTCCTCGACCTCAACGCCATCGCCACCAACTTTGGCTCGCCCGGCCCGCACACTCTGGCCGACGGCGATGTTGATTACAACAACCAAATCGGCATCTCCGATTTCAACACCCTGGCCGCGAATTTCGGAAGCTCCGTCCCAACGCAGGCCGCGCTCCCCAGCGCGGTTGCTCAATCCAGTCCTCTCCCCAATCTTTTTTCATCCAATACAATCAACCGCCTCGACGACATTCTCGAATGACAAAAACCACCGGCGGTGTCGTCTCAGTGACACTGTCTTATGAACCATGAAACATCTCTTCCTCCCGATCGCGTTGTGGTATCTCCTCTCCACTTACTCTTTCGCGCAGTCCGCCCCCTACACCTGGAAACCCGTCCCCATCGTGGGCGGCGGTTTTGTCACCGGCATCATCACGCATCCCAAACAAAAAGATCTCATCTACATCCGCACCGACGTCGGCGGCGCCTATCGCTGGGACGCAAACACCAAACGATGGCTCCCCATCACTGACTGGATCGACGCCAACCACTGGAGCGACACCGGCATCGAAAGCATCGCCGTCGATCCGAATGATCCCAATCGCGTCTACATGGCCGTCGGAACCTACGTCACCAACTGGGCCCCGATCACCGGCGCGATCCTGCGCTCTGACGATCAAGGTAAAACCTGGCAGCGAACCGATCTTCCTTTCAAAAATGGCGGCAACGAACCCGGCCGATCGATGGGCGAACGACTCATCGTCGATCCCTCTGATGGCAACGTTTTATTTTTCGGCTCCCGCGCCGCCGGCCTGTGGAAAAGCATCGACCGCGCCGCAACCTGGAAGCACGTAGAAAGTTTCCCCGCCATCGCCACCGCTCCCTCCGCCAGCTCCGGCGGCCAATGGAGTCGTCCACTCGGCATCGTTTTCGTGCAGTACGATCCGAAAAATGCCAAAACCATCTACGCCGCCGTCGGCACCAAAGAGACAAGCCTCTATCGCAGCACCGACGCCGGCGCCACTTGGTCCGCCATCCCCAATCAACCAACAGGCCTACGCCCCAACCACATCGCCACCTCTTCCGACGGCACGATCTATATCAGCTACGGCGACGACTCCGGCCCCAACACCATGACTGACGGCGCCGTCTATAAATTAAATCCCGCCACCGACGAGTGGGCCAACATCACCCCCGAAAAACCCACGACGCAGCGAAAGTTTGGCTACGGCAGCGTCTGTGTCGATGCCGCCAATCCCCAAACCGTAATGGCCGGCACTCTCTGTCGCTACAACGGCGGCGACGATATTTACCGCAGCACCGACGCCGGAAAAACTTGGAAAAGCCTGAAGGAAAAAAGCATCCGCGACAGCTCCGCCGCCCCTTGGCTGCGCTGGGGCAACCCCGAAGCTCCCTTCGGCCACTGGATCGGCGATGTCGAAATCGATCCGCACGATCCCAACCACGCCCTCTACACTATCGGCTGGGGAGTCTGGTCCACCAGCGATCTCACCAATGTCGATTCAGACAAGCCCACGCACTGGACGTTCACGCAAGGCATCGAAGAGTGCGTCGTCAACAATGTCGTTTCTCCGCCGAGTGGTGCGCACGTGCTGAGCGTGATGTGGGACATCGACGGCTTCCGCCACGAGAACGTCGATGTCTCTCCGCCCGAAGGTTTTTTCAAACTGCAGGCAGGTAATGATTCTGACATCGATTTCGCCGAAAAAAATCCCGACATCGTCGCCCGTGCCTTCGGCGGCAATAACTCCCACGGCGCATTCTCCACCGACAACGGCAAAACCTGGACAGCGTTTACTTCTGCGGCACAAGGTAATGGTGGGGGGAATATTGCCGTCTCTTCTGACGGCGCAACCTTCGTCTCCACTCCCGAAAATGCGCAGCCCCAGGCTTCCCACGATCACGGCAAAACCTGGAAACCCTGCGAAGGCATCCCCGAAAAGCTCCGTGTCGTTTCCGATCGAGTCGATTCTAAAAATTTCTATGCTTTCGACGAATCGGCCGGCATCCTCTACGTCAGCACCGACGCCGGCGAGCATTTTTCCAAGCGCGCCTCCGATCTCCCCAAAGCCGCCGGCTTTCTTCACGCCGTCCCCGATCACGCCGGAACGATCTTCCTCACCTCCGACCAAGGCCTCTTCTATTCAAAAGACGCCGGCGCAACGTTCACAAAACTCCCCAACGTCGACGGCGCCAAATGCATCGGCTTCGGAAAAACCGCCGCCAGCCAATCTTTCCCCGCGATTTACATCATCGGAAGAATTGCGAGCACCTACGGCTTCTATCGCTCCGAAGATCTGGGAGTGACCTGGACGCGCATCAACGACGATCAACACCAATTTGGCGGCGTCACCTGCATCACCGGCGACCCGCGCATCTATGGCCGCGTCTATATCGGCTCTTCCAATCGCGGTATTCTCTACGGCGAACCCACATCCAAATGATCCGCCCGCTTCGCGCCATTGTCTTTGCTTCACTGATCGTCCCCGCGATCGGCATCATCTTTTTCGGCCCGCGCCCGCAGCAGGATCTCCCCCCGGGCAGGGTCGTCGTCGAATACTGGGAAAAATGGAGCGGCAGCGACGAGCAAAAAATCCGCCCGATCATCGAAGAGTTCAACAACACCGTCGGCAAAGAAAAAAATATCTACGTTCAATATCTTTCCACATCCGAGGTCGATCGCAAAACCCTTGTCGCTATCGCCGCCGGTGTCCCACCCGATATCGCCGGCATGTGGGATAACACCCTCTCTCAATACGCCGCCCTCGATGC
>DATAPK010000489.1:0-7176 GCA_036265245.1 Tepidisphaeraceae bacterium
GAGGACGAATCTGATGGGGATTTCGCGGGCGGATCTGGATGAGCTTCAGCAGGTTGTGGAAAAGAGCCGGCCGATTGCGCCCAGCCAGGCGATGGTGCTGCAGGAGATTGTCGAGCAGGTGGTGCAGGCGACGCAGCCTTATCCGCAACTGCCGGATCGTGTGGGTTTTCTGGGCGTCAGGCTGCCGCGAGAGATCATCACGGTTGGACGAGATCCAAGCGATCCACAGAACCAGGCGGGCGCGTTGGTCACCGATCGGATTCCGGGGTTTTGCGCTTACGGAGCATTACAGAACGGAGACATGATTGTCGCTGTCGGCGAGGCACCGAACCAGGTGATCCGAACCAATGACGATCTGACGGCGATCATCGGCGCTCGCAAGGCGGGAGAGACGGTGCATCTGGAAATTCTTCGCAACGGCAAGCAGTTGGAAGTACCGATCACATTGAGTGCCCGTCCTGTCTGGGCGGGGCCAACTTCTTCACAGGAGGTTGTTGACGAGGCGGTTCAAAACCGCCAGCGAATTGCACATGATTATTGGGAGCAACACTTCGCGCCTTTGTTGGGGGAAAGCGTTTTGTGAGCGGGAGATCAGCTTCCGCTGGGAGCGAGGCGGCTGCCAAGGGTAAACCATCCTTTGGATGGATCGTAAATCAGTTGCAGATTGCGGCGGTCGAATTCCTGAAACCAGCGCCACCATTCGATGGGCTCGATGTCTTCTTCCTCGGCGGCGAATTCATCTCCGCCGAGACGAATGCGGTCGGGCTGGCCGCGAAGCGAAGCAGGCCAAAGACCGCGACTGGTGGCCCAGTGAAAAATGGTGTGATGGTTGGTCGTCTCGTAGACGGTCATGGTTCATTAGAATATCGGGTTGATCGGGATGTGCAAAGGAGAAAGAATGTTTAGCCGAGACGCAGAGCGAAGCGTTCTTTAAGAAAACACTCCTCTTCGCGTGGCGGCGAATCAATATTGTATTAGCTATGTGCTTAATCTAGGCGTTGTCGGCGGTGGATTCTGCGGCGTCGGGGCGAAGGACGCTGGTGAGTTCGCCGCCGATTTGCCAAAGGTTGGCGAGGGCATCGACTCGTGTGACGACATATAGGAGCGTTTTCATCTCGCCATTGACGGGAAGCTGGATGATGAATTCCGATCCCTTTTCGAGGGGCTCGCTGTGCGTGATGCCGATGCCGCAGCTTGAGACATCGCGCAGGCGGACGGGGATGGGCTTTTTCAGGACGCCTCGCGCGCAGGGGACGATCATCATCTTTCCATCTCGACGGACGCGTGAGGCGCGGCGTTTGTCGCTGGCATCATTTTTCTCAGCCATCGAGAGTTCCAGCAGGCGCTGGTGCGCTTGCTTGAGGACATCGTCAAAATCTTTGGCGGCGCCGAGGCGCACCTCAAACAGGTCGGCCAGATCGTGCGTCTTCTGGGCAATCAGGCACATGAGTGAATCGGCCTGGAGTTCATCGATCTGATAGAGCGAGCGGAACGAGTGCCGGACAGCGCAAATGGATTCGGCGGTTTTACCTTTGTTGATGAACACATCGGCGCAGCGCCCGGCAAGCCAGACGACTTGGGTAATGCGATTGAGCACCAGCTCTTTGACTTCCTGGGGCGCGTGATGCGATTCCATGGGAACTTTTAGTTCCTCAGGCAGCGACCAATACTCCGCGAGAATGCCACCGGCTTCGGCGTGGGTCATGCCGAGATGATGCGACTCCAACGCCATCAGCTCGGAATGAGCGCTGGTCTTTTCGTAGAGCGAATCATATTGATCGCCAAGAAGCTGATCGAGGATCAGCGCGCCGATGTCCATGAGCAACGCGGCGACAAAGCAATCGTCTTCGTGGCCGGGCAGATGCTTGCCAGCAATGACGCGCGCAGCGGTGGCGGCGTACATGCTGCGACGCCAGTATTCCAGGTGATTAAATCCGGGCGAGGTTTTATTCCGCAGGCTGTTCACCAGCGAGAAACCAAGCACCAGCGTTTTGACGGAGTGCATCCCGAGCAGCACAACCGCCTGCGAAACGTTGCTGACTTTTTGTCCGAGTCCGTAAAAAGGAGAATTCACCGCGCGAAGCACTTTGAGGGAAAGCGCGGGATCCTGTGCGATGGTCTTGCCCAATTCCTGAACGTCGGCTTCTTCCTTGCCGGCGATTTGCAGCACATAAAGGGCCGCAGCGGGCAGGGTCGGAAGCGTATGACAGGTTCTGATTTTTTCGCGAAGCGTTATCGCCATGGTCTCACCCAGAGTCAGACAAGAAAACGACTATTTCCTAATTCGGTGCATAAAGGGGTTTGCTGTAGCACGAACTGAAATAAGTTGATGTTTTCAGGCTTTTGGGGGGAAATGTCGCGGGTCCGCAGTAAAGACTGCGTCTGATATTCAAGATTGACCTTCAAGCGGTCTGATAATGGGCGAAAAGTTTGCGTTGGAATATAAGCGATGTTTTGTGATTCGGGTGACCCGGAACGGGGAAGGAAATCAGGGATTGCCAAGCCGGCCGAGGAAGATTTCGGTTTCATACGCGAATCTGACCTGGCCATTCTGCTGATGTCGATCGAATAATTCTTTGACGCCCGCGAAAAGCTCGTCGTGGCCTGGCTGGCCGGGCGTGGGTGTGTACGAAGACGATCGCACGCGGCCCTTTAGCCCTTCTAATGTAAACGATTGTTCGTTGGGCAATGTCAGGCGTTCAAATGGCACGCCGAAGATCGTTGCGAATTCATCCACCGACATCGGCGTGCGATGCGCGACGTGGCCGTAATCCGTTCCCCAGCGCGTGAGCAAGGCGTCATATTCAATTGCAAATTGATCTACCTGGGCTAATCGTATGTTCCAGATCACGGCGACATATCCGCGAGGCTGAAGAATGCGTTTGAATTCGCGGGCGGTGGCGGGTTTGTCGAACCAATGAAACGCCTGGGCACAGATGACAAGATCAACCGAGGCGTTGGCGAGCGTCGTTGCCTCGGCGGAGGCGTTGATGCTGTGGAATCGCGGCTGATCGCTCAGGAACTCTTCCGCCGCGGCGCGCATCTGGGCGTTGGGCTCGACGCTGAAGACTTCGTTGCCGTTTTCCAAAAACATCCGGCTGGCGATGCCGGTGCCGCTGCCAACGTCAGCGACCTTCCAGGATGGGGAGAATCCGATTCGGTCGTGAAGCAGCGTCAAAATTTGCCGGGGATAATCGGGCCTGTATTTGACGTAATCGTCAACGCGGTTGGAAAAACGGGCTTTGGAATCGAGATGGGTCATCGGTGCTTCCTCAAGACTGTACAAGCGTATCGATTCGCCTATTATTTTCATCCAGCGAAAGGATGTTCATGCAGACTGTGTTTCAAGGCAAGGCCTATGTGATGGGGGATAATGTCGATACGGATCAGATCATTCCGGCGCATTATCTTTCGTTTGACCCATCCAAGCCGGAAGAGCGGAAGTTTTTTGGGATGTACGCCAACAGCGGCGTGCCGGAGGCGCAGGCGGGGCTGCCTAAAGGCAACATCAAGTTTGTCCGCGATGGTGAATTCAAGAGCGATTATGTGATCATCATCGGCGGAAAGAATTTCGGCAGCGGAAGCTCGCGCGAGCATGCCCCACTGGCCCTGGCCGAGGCGGGCGTGAAGTGCGTCGTCGCGGAGTTTTACGCACGCATCTTCTTCCGCAATAGCATCAACGGCGGATATCTCCTGCCGCTGGAGAGCAAAGTCCGGCTGGTCGAAAAAGTCCGCACTGGCGATGAGTTGGTCGTCGATCTCGACCAATTGAAAATCACCAATAAAACAAAAAATGAAACGTACGAGTTAAATCAGGTTGGCGATGTGCTGCCGATCATCGAAGCGGGCGGGGTGTTCGAATACGCGAAAAAGGCGGGGATGCTTAAGTAAACCGCCTCGCAAAAATGATTCACCGCAGAGATGCTGAGGGCGCAGAGAAATTCATATTTTTCCTCTGCGCTCTCGGCGTCTCTGCGGTGAATCTCTTCGTTACTTATTCAACTCAGCTTCAATCGCGCTGATGACCTCCGGGGTGCTCGGCTTGATCTTCGGGGCAAAGCGCTTGGCGACTTGGCCGTCGCGGCCAATCACGAACTTTTCAAAATTCCAAGTGATCTCGCCAGGGAATTTCGGATCGGTGGCCGACTCCGTCAGATACTTGTACAGCGGCGCCTTGTTCGCACCCAGCACTTCGATTTTTGAGAACATCGGGAACGTCACGCCATAATTCTTCGTGCAAAACTCCGAAATCTCCTTGTCTGTGCCAGGTTCCTGCGAATGAAAGTTGTTGGCGGGAAAACCGAGCACGACAAAGCCCTTGTCCTGGTACTTTGTGTAGAGGGCTTCGAGGTCTTTGTACTGAGGCGTGTTGCCGCACTTGCTGGCGGTGTTGACCATCAGAATGACTTTGCCCTGATACTGCGACAAATTCACATCATCGCCGGCGAGAGACTTCATGGTGAAGTTCAGCACGGGCGGAACCGCTTTGGCGTCGGTCTTGGCCTGCTCATCGCCCGAGGCGATTTTCGCGAGCATCAGCGAACCGGCCAACATCAAGACAACCGCGATTGAGAGTCGAGACATCGTTTCTCCTTCAAATGGACTTAAAAAATTGCCGAGGAATTTAACCGCAGGATTTTAGCCGGTTTCTGTAAGGAATCCATCACAGGACGGATTTGGTTGGCGGGTTTTTATGGCAAATTGACATCCCCCCCCTCCCCGCGTCTAATCGAAAAACGCCAGCAGGAGTGGCGGAATTGGCAGACGCGCTGGTCTTAGGAGCCAGTACCGAAAGGTGTAGGGGTTCGAGTCCCCTCTCCTGCAATTTTGCCGCGAAAAAGGATTTGTTTTTATCGGAGAACCCAAATGACCACGGGCCAATGACCAACAAAATCCCAACGACCAAAACCCAAAAGGAAGTTCATTTGGATTTTGGGATTTGGTGCTTTATTGATCATTGCTCCCTGGTCATTTTTCTTTGATGAGAATGAATCTGAGCGAAATGGAATGAATTGATGACCCGAATCGGATGGATCGCGGGATCGCTTGGCTGTCTGCTCATCGGGCCGATGCTGCGCGCGGATACGCTTTACATCAGTTCGACCGGCGGGAATCCGGTGGTGTATTCGAATGTCACCATCGTGCGAGTTGCGGGGGGATCGGTGGTTTATACGACTTCGCCCGACGGGCCGCCGATCAATATGCCGGTGGCGAATGTGGAACGCATGCAGATCGACGGCGAGACGGCGCTCAATGCGGCCGAGACGGCGCTGGCGGCGAAAAAATGGGATGATGCCGTTGATGCCTACAACCGCGTGGTGCAGTCGACCGACAAGCCTTGGCTGAAGGACTGGGCGTCGATGCGATTGCTGGCGGCGGGACAGAAATCCAGCCGGTTTGATGCGACGGCGACCGCTTACATTGCAATGCTGCTGAAAGACCCGGCGGCGGCGGAGAAAATCAAGCCGCAAATGCCGGCGGCAGGATCGACTTATCTCGACAGCGCGCTTTCGCAGGCGAACATAGCCTTGGGCAATCGCGATTTGAGCGATCGCCAAAAACTGGCGCTACTGGGATTTGTTCTCGATCTGCAAAAGGCGAAGAATAACCAGGCCGGCGTCGATGAGGCTTCGCGGCAGATCGATGGAATCCTGGCGAAAGACCCGAACAACCCAGCCGCGGGGCAGGCGCTGGCCAGGCGAAATATTGTCTCTGCCCAGCAGGCGCTGGATCGAAAGGATTTCGCCAAGGCGATCAGCGAAATCCAATCCAACCGGGCGAATTTTGTGGACCCGATCCAGCAGGCAGATGCGCTGTTTATTGTGGCGCAAGCGCAGGAAGGATTGGCGTCGGTAACAAAGGGTCAGACGGCGATAAAAGATGCCGGGCTTGCATATATGCGCGTGGTGGCGGATTTTAAGGACACGCCGAATAAGCCGCACGTGGCGATGTCGTTGCTCAGAACCGGTATGATTGAAGAACAACTGAACGAGCCGCAGGCGGCGGCGAAGTTGTATCAGCAGGTGATTCAGGAATATCCAAACGATCCCGCGGCAGGGATCGCGAAGCAGAAGATGCAGAGTAAATGAATGACCAGATTGAATGACCAATGACCAAATCCGAATGACCAATGAATTCCCAATCTCCAATGACCAATTTTGGATATTTGAGCATTGGTCATTGATTGGTCATTCGGGCTTGGTCATTGGTCATTCAGACCATCGTTGGTCATTCAGACCCTAGTCATTGGTCATTTGCCGGCGACGTTATTTGAAATAGTTACTCAGAAGGAACCCCATGTACAAGATCATGCAGAAGCACAACAGGAAGTTTTTGGCCATCGTGATGGTCTTCCTGATGATTGCATTTGTCATCCCGCAGTTCACGCGTAGCACGCCTACGCCGTCCACCATGTCCATCGGCGAGATCAAGGGGGAGAAGCTGTTGAAGGGCGACATGGACAATGCCGTCAACGAATGGGGTTTGCTCAAGACAGCCATCGGCCTGCCAAGAAACGATCCACAAACCGGAAAGATGCAATTGGTTCCGCTGGCAAGTTTTCTAGGCCAATCAACCCAGAACGGCAGCGCATTCGACGAAATCGACAAGAACAAGCCTATGTTTTTGCTCTTGCAGAAAGAGGCTGAAAAGAACGGGATCACCGTCAGCGAAGAAACGCTTTCCAGCATGCTCGGCGAAGTGCAGATTCACCTCGCAGATCGCACCGTACTCTTTCAGAATCTGGGTGACGACAATCAGATGGCCGACGAGGTGCGGGCATCGGTGCGCGCGTTTTTACTCGTCTATTCCTCCTTTGAAGATGGCATCAGCAAGGTCAAAGTCAGCCAGCCGCTGCTGGACAATCGCAGGGCTAAATCCCTCCAGGAAATCAAGCTGAATGTGGTGGAATTCGCGGCGAGTAATTACGCGGATAAGATTCCCGTCGCAACGCCGGCGCAGATTCAAGAGCAATTCAACAAATACGCGGACAACCTGCCCGGCGAGGGCGATCCGAAAACCAATCCGTTTGGCTTTGGCTACAAATATCCGGATCGGGTGAAGGTGGCGTATATCGCGATCTCGCCCGACGAAGTGAAGAAGGCCGTGAAAGCTTCCAAGAGCGATTATGACTGGGAGGTGGAGGCCCAAAAGTATTACAAGAAGAATCCATCGCTC
>DATAPK010000490.1:0-3713 GCA_036265245.1 Tepidisphaeraceae bacterium
TTGTTTCATCATATTGTCAAATAAAGAGTTAATGCGATTGTAGACAATCCCTATAGGAGAATCATACAATTCGCCCTTTGGATCGTATTATGAGCAACGAGTTGTGGAAAGAAAAACTTTCGGGACGAATCTCTGAGCAACTGGCGAAGGAGATCGATCAATTTGAGGCGCAAATCGCGCTGCGCAAACTTCGAAAAATCGACGAGAAGGTTTTCGCCGAGACGCGACTTCGCCGCGGGTCGTATGGCCAGCGCTACGATAACGGCCACCGTCACGACGGCATCACAACGCAGGATCTCCCCTACCCATCGCTGACCAAGGGGCCTGATACTTTCTGGGATGCGCCGGGGATGCAGCGGATTAAAATTCCGTACGGAGCGATGACGCCGGCGCAAATGGAAACCCTGGCGGATCTCGCGGAGGAATATTCGGATGCGATCTGCCATGTGACGACGCGGCAGGATATTCAACTTCACTTTGTGCATATCGAGGATACGCCGACGATTTTTCGGCGGCTGGCGGCAGCGGGAATCACGACACGCGAAGCGTGCGGGAATTCGGTTCGCAATGTGACGGCATGCCCAAAGGCAGGCGTTTGCCACACTGAGACGTTTGATGTCACGCCTTACGCGAAGGCATGCGCGTATTATCTGCTGGGACATCCGGATACCCAGGATTTTGGACGCAAGTTCAAGATCGCACTGTCGGGATGCAAACACGAGGCGTGCGCGCTGGTTTCAATTCACGATTTCGGCGGCATCGCGGCAACGCGCGTGGTGGATGGGAAAACAGAGCGCGGGTTTGAGCTTTATGTCGGCGGCGGGCTTGGGGCGGTCCCGCACCAGGCGAAATTGTTTGAGGAGTTTGTACCGGAAGAGGAATTGCTGCCGCTGGCACGCGCGATCGGGCGCGTATTTGCCCGCATGGGCGAGAAGAAGAATCGCAACAAGGCCCGATTGAAATTTCTCGTGCAGAAGCTGGGGGTTGAGGAATTCAAGCGCATCGTGCTCGAAGAGAAGCGCTCGATGCCTGAAGATCCGACCTGGCGGAAGTATTTTGATGAGATTCCGAAATACAGCGAGAAGCCAGGATCGCCGGTGGTTCAACTGACGGTCGGCAAGCGGCCGGTGGGTTATGACGAGTGGGCGGCAACGAATGTGTATGAGCAGCGGCAAAGCGGATATTCGCTGGTGACGATCACGCTGCCGCTGGGAGATGCGACGAGCGAGCAGTTTCGGCGGCTTGCGGATATCGCCCGGAAATATGCAGGCGATCATGTGCGCACGACGGTCGAGCAGAATCTCGTGCTACGCTGGGTGCCGAGCGGAAAGGTCGTTGAGCTTTACAACGAATTGAAGGCGATTGGACTGGCAGCGCCCGGCGCGGGCACAATTGTGGATGTGGCGGCATGCCCGGGGACGGATACGTGCAAGCTGGGGATCGCGTCATCGCGCGGGCTTGCGGGCGTGTTGAGCGAGCAACTAGCGGCGAAGTCGATGCAGCTTGATGAGGCAATTCGCAATCTGCGGATCAAGGTCAGCGGTTGCTTCAATTCCTGCGGGCAGCATCATGTGGCCGACCTGGGCTTCTATGGCAATAGTCGCAATATCAGTGGCTACACCGTGCCGCATTTCCAGGTGATGCTTGGCGGCAAGTGGCTGGAGAACGGCGGATCGTATGCGCTGGCGTTGGGGTCGGTGCCGTCGAAAAAGATTCCCGAACTCGTGGATCGCATTACGAATCGATACGTCACGGAGAAGCAGAACGGCGAGACGTTTCAGCAGTTTTGCCAGCGACTGGGGAAGAAGGCGTTGAAGGAAATGATCGATCAGTTTACGCATGTTCCGCCTCACGATGTGGATGCGTCGTTCTATACGGATTGGGGCGATCCACGGCAGTTTTCGATCGGCGACATGGGCGTGGGCGAGTGCGCGGGCGAGATTGTTTCGCACACGCAGTTCGGGTTTACGCAGGCGGAGGCCGAAGCGTTCGAGGCGCAGTTGCTTTTGGACGACGGAAAATTCCAGGAGGCTGATGACCGCGCCTATCAGGCAATGCTCACGGCCGCACGCACGCTGGTGCAGTTGCAGTGGCTGGACGCGCCGACCGATCCTGAAACGATCGTGAGTGAATTCAAGAATCGATTCGTCGAGACGAAGCTGTTCTGGGATACATATCATCACGGGCAATTCGCGAACTATCTGCTGAACCGGTCTGAAGGAGCGGATACGCGATATACAAAAGATACGGCGCATAAGCTGGTTGAAGAGGCGAATCTGTTTATCGATGCGGCGTATAAGTGCGACGCGAAACTGCAACAACAGGCGGTGGCGCTACCGAGTGCGGGAACTTAATTACAAATCCGAATGACGAAACCGGAATGACGAATGAATGACCAATGACGAAATCCGAATGACGATCGAATATTGATGATCGCCTTCGTCATTTGGACTTCGTTATTCATTCGTCATTCTGGTTTCGAGCTTCTGAATTAGGAAATCATGGATTCTTCAAAGTTACAGGTGAAGTTTTATCTGAATGACAACGCCAAAGTGAAGCTGGCCGATGTGGCGCCGGTGTTTCATTCGTGGATTCAGACGCACGCGATGGCGGAGCACATGCTGATCGACGTCGCGGATTATACACACGTGCCGGATGGGCCGGGCATGCTGCTGGTGTCGGACGAGGCGAATATTTATCTCGATCAGTTTGATGGGCGATTGGGATTGACGTATTCGCGCAAGCGGCCGATTGAGGGAACGCTTGCGGAGCGGTTGAAGACGGTGATTCGATACGCGACTCAGGCGTGCGCGCTGCTTGAAGCAAGCCCGATTTTGGACGGCGCGAAATTCAAGACGAATGAGGCCACCTTCAAGATCAACGATCGGCTGGCAGCGACGAACACCGCTGCAACGTTTGCAAAAGTGAGGCCGGAGTTGGAGAAAGCAGCTCAAACGATTTTCGGGGCGGGCGTGACGTTAGAACATAAAGGGAATGAGAAGCAGTTGTTTGAGGTGGGGATCAAGTCAGCGAATGCGCCGACGCTGGCGGCGTTGGCAAGATAATTTGCGACGACTTGGTCTGGTTTGAACTTTTTAATTCTACTGCTCCACTATCAACAATCTTAAAATCGCGTGAGGCCTGATCCTTGCGCGGGATTTTCGATTGGTGTAAGGGATTTGGCAATTGCGAAAGTTCGTAAGTGTTTTCGGTATGCGAGCCAGCGATCAATCGACAAAACACCAGGCCCGTTGAAGATAAGCGCGAGCAAACCAGCGATGTAGAGAAGATTAATTTCATAGCCCGGCGGGCCAAACAACGGGCCAGAAGGGGTCAATCCGATCGTGTTGACGGAACTGAAGCCGTAGCGGATTTGCACAGTAAACATCGCCACGAACATGGAGCAAATCAGCGGGATGCTGACGATTGCAACGAATGCGCCGGCGAGGATCGCCAGGCCGCCGAATATTTCAAGCAACGTTACCATCCACGCTGTGGCGACCGGTAAAGGAGCGCCAATCTGTTGCAGCAGTTTCCCAAAATTGGCAGGCCCTCGGTTCCACTTCGCCAAACCATGCGCCATGAAGCCATAACCAATGATCAACCGAAGCGGGAATAGCGCCCACGAACGCGAGAATCTGTCATTCAAATTTTTGGTCATTCTGACAACCTCTTTTTTCAGAGCAGGCGGTAAGCGATCGACGACAGATCCT
>DATAPK010000491.1:0-14924 GCA_036265245.1 Tepidisphaeraceae bacterium
ACATCTCAACAAGGCAGGATTGATGAGGAAATCGATTGGGTTTTGGGTTGGCGTGATGGGGGTTGGCTTGCTCATTTCTGTCGCTTCGGCGGAAGAGAATATTCGGCGACTAGAATTTGATGGGGTCATGTCGGAACACAAATTCGATCTCAAAGAGATTGATCCGTCGATGCCGGCGGATTGGACGGATTATTCGTTTTTGGTGATGGAAGTGCGGGCGAGTTCGCCGGAGCGGTTTTCGCTTTGGGTTTATACGGAGGATGGGCCGAGGCGGATTATGTTGCATCCGTTTGGGCAGAACGCGTGGCTGCGGATGTCGATTCCGCTGGCGTTTTTGAAGGGGCGGGATCAGATTGGGCACGATCTGGCGTCGGCGGGGAATCGGCGGACGAATTCGTTTTGGATGATGCTGCAGGGGCCAATCGGGCCGCTGAAATCGGTGCAGGCGATTGGGCTGGCGATGGATTATCCGATCGGCAAGCCGACGATTGAGGTGCGGGGAATTCATTTATCGAAGACGGATGAAGGGTCGGAGTTTTTGGACAAGAGGCCGGTGGTGGATGAGTTTGGGCAGTGGGCCGGCGTGGATTGGGCGGGGAAGATTCATAGTCGGGAGCAGTTGGCGAAGGAGTTGAGTGACGAGGCGAAATCATGGGGGCCCGGGGATTTCAAATATGACGAATATGGCGGCTACACGAATACACAAGCGAAGGCGACGGGATTTTTTCGCGTGGAGTTCGTCAAAGAGCGATGGTGGTTTGTCGATCCGAAGGGGCATTTGTTTTTGTCGATGAGTGTGAATGGGGTGGCGAGCAGATTCGGCGGAGCGAGAAGCGTGACGACGCAGCCTGATCCGGCGGTGATGGATCGGATCAATAAGCGGTTGCTGGATTGGGGGATGACGACGGGTGGGCAGGGGAAGCCGTACACGGCATATGTGCGCTGGCCGCGCGAGCAGGTGCTATATCTGGGGCTGCCGGACGTTTATTCGGATGCTTTTGCAAAAGGCGTGGATGAGGCGGCGGCGACTCAATGTACGGCGAAGAAAGATGACCCACTTTTGTTGGGATATTTTGTGGGGAATGAGCCGCCGTGGCCGGGGCGGGAGAGTGATGTGGTGGACATGATTTTGGCCGGGCGGGAGACGACAATTCAGAAGAAGCTAAAGGATTTTCTCGCCGGTGGAGACACGTCGGCGAGACGGAAGGATTTTGTCGTCGCGGCGTTCGAGAAATATATCTCGCTGCTTTGCGATGCGATTCATAAATACGATCCGAATCATCTGACGCTGGGGATTCGCTTTGGAGGATCGCCGTCGGATGAGGTTTTGCGGGTTGGACGGCTGTTCGATGTGTGCAGCGTGAATGTTTATGAGTATGAGCCGACGCGGCAGATCGAGCATTTGTATCGCGTGACGGGGCGGCCAATTTTGATTGGGGAATTTCATATCGGCGTTCCCGAAAACGGATTGGCGGCGGGGTTGGTGCAGGCGATGAACCAGACCGAGCGCGGCAATGCGTATCGATATTTCGTCGAGCAAGGCGCCGCCCTGCCGTGTTTTGTGGGCGCGCATTGGTTTCAGTGGCGGGATGAGCCGGTGATGGGCCGAATGGATGGGGAGAATTACAACATTGGTTTTGTGGATGTGACGGATCGGCCTTACCGGGAACTGGTGGATGCGGCGAAGGAGACGCACAAGCGGCTGATGGAGGTGCACGCGGGAATGACGTTGCCGTTTGATAAGAGGCCGAGGGCGGCAGAGGGAGTGACGCCGTCGAGTGCGTGGTGAGATTTGGATTGATCGTTCACGATTCCCGCAGGCGAAGATAGTCGCCGGGGCGGATGATCAGGACGCCTTCAATCACGCGGCCGAAGAATGCTCGGAAATCTTCGTCGCCGGTGAGGAGATACCCTGCATCGCATGCAATCGCAGCGGCCAGAATTGGACGATCTTTGGGATGCAGATCGTTTGCAATGCCTGCTGGTATTGATCGTGTATCACGCACCAAACCAGTGCGCCTAAGCAATGCTCGAAGCGAATCGATCTGATCCGGAAGCTTCGACTGATGTTACGCACCGCCTCCGCAGCGGCATAGGGAGAGGTGACTATTTCGGTTTCAGGGAGATTCCAGATCAGTGCTATGCGCCGTTTGGGGTGTAAGCGGCTGAGAAAATGACGTTGGCGTCAACGAAAACACGATCCACCCTATTTGACCCCCGGCGGTTTTACGTGATCGATCTTCGCAGGATCAAGTCCCAGCTTACGAACATCCGCACAGGCAAGGGCATAGTCCTGAGCATCCATGGAATTGTTCAACAGGAATTGCGCAATGCGGCTGTCAGTATAAGTTTCAACAGGAGGAAGCTTCGTGCGTTTTGATCTCGCTTTTTGAGGTCGCTTTGCTGATGTGCGGGTGCTCATGGTTTAGGACATTATAACGCAAAATCAATGAGCGCGATCAATACTCTCGCCTTTGCCGGGCAGTGGGAATATTAAGGATTTTGCGGTATTTCGCGACGGTTCGGCGGGCGAGGTCGATTCCCAAAGCTTTAAGTTTGTCGACGATTTCATCGTCATTCAGCGGGTTATTTTTGTCTTCCTCGGCGATGATGGTTTTGAGTTTTTCTTTCACGGCATCCCAGCTCATGTCTTCGCCTTCGGCGCTGGTGGTGCCGCCGGAGAAGAAGCGGCGAAGGGGGAAGATGCCGCGTGGGGTTTGGATCCATTTTTCGCTGACGGCGCGGGAGACGGTGGCGACGTGGATGCCGAGCTGGTCGGCGACGGAGATCATGGGCAAGGGGCGAAGGAATTCCGGGCCTTTGTCGAAGAAATCTCGCTGGGCGTCGACGACGGCGCGGATGACGCGTTGGATGGTGCTACGGCGTTGCTCGATGGATTCGATCAGCCAGCGGGCGTTGCGAACGTTGTTGGCCAGGAATTCGCGCGTGGCTTTGGGTTGCGTGCGATCCTTGAGCATCTTGCGGTACATGCCGCTGATGTAGAGGTTTGGCGCGGGGTCGTGGGTCATCTTGATTTCGTATTTGTCGGTGTCTTCGTCGTAATAGATGACGGCGTCGGGGGTGATGGCGTGGGCTTCGTCGACGGCGATTTGCTTGCCGGGGTGGGGGTGCAGACGGCGGAGACCTTTTACGGCGTCTTGAATCTCTACAATGCTTCGACCGAGCTTTTTGCTGATTTGCGGATAACGGTTCATCTCCAGATCTTTGAGATGATCGCGAACGATGGCACGCTGAAGATCGATGTCGTGCTCGTCGACAAATTCTTCGTCGTCTTCCAGGGCATCGAGCTGCAGGAGAAAACAATCGCCAAGATCGCGGGCGCCGACGCCGGCGGGTTCGAGCTTGCGGACGAGTTTCAGGGCGGCTTGCAGGTCTTCGAGGGTTACGGGCTTTTTGCTGGATTCTCGCTGGATGGTTTCGAGATCGATGCGGAGATAACCCTGGGGGTCGACATAGTTGATGATGCGCTCGCCAGCATCTTTTACGGCGGGCGGGGCTTCGACGAACATCCACTGCTCGAGCAGATAGTCGGTGAGTGTGATGCCTCGGGCGGCGGTGTTGTTCATCGCGTCGAGCTTGCTGTCGCGCTCGCCGTCGTAGCTGGAGGCCTGGCGGAAACTGGTGCCGGTGTTGGTGGCGAATTCTTCGTTTTCGAGGTATTCGCTGATTTTGGTGAGGCGATCGAAGTCGTCGGCTTGGTTGTTTTCCTTGACAACCAAGGCCTGCTCGGCTTCGGATTGATTGTCGTTTCCGCCCTGGGCAAGCTCGGCGGGGGCGGAGGCTTCGGCGTCGGGATCGCCCTCCCGATATTCCAGCGTTGGGTTGCTCTGCATCTCCTGTTCGATGCGTTCCTCCAGGGCCATCAAGGGAAGCTGGAGAATCTCCATCGACTGGATCATGCGCGGGGTGAGCAACTGCCGTTGCTCCATCCGCATTGAGGCTGATTGACTTAATTCCATGTCAATAAATTACTTATAAATTCGTCTAACCCGAGGCATATCTTTTGCTGCAAGAATCATATCATCCAGATTGGTCAGCGGCAAAGGTGTAAAAAAGGGTGAGGCGGGCATCGGAACTTTGAAGTCACTTAAAGGTATAAGCTTGGGATGAATATTTGGGTTGGAAGAATGTTGGGATTGCTAAGGGAATTGCTAAACCGCAAGGGGGCGGGGGCGGGGGCGGTGTTGTTGGTTATTTGGGGGATTTTTGGGGTGGGGTGCGATAAGGGGCCGCCGCCGGCGCCGGTTTATGGGAAGATTCGGGTGGTGGCGACGGCGTATCCACTGGCGGATATCGCGCGGCAGGTCGGGGGCGATGCGGTGCAATGTGACTGGATCGCGGAGCAGGGGCAGGCGATGGATATGAGCGATCCGACTGATGAGGATCGCCAGCGTGTGCGGCAGGCGGAGATGGTGCTGACCAATGGCACGGGGGAAGACTGGGCGGGTGCGGGATCAGAAGATCCGATGCGCGGGCGGATGATTTTGAGGCTGGATGTGCTTCCGAAAGCCAAAGTGGATTCAGGATCACGAGCGCTTTGGCTTGATCCGGAGGTTGCCAAGAGTGTCGCCCGGGATTTTGCCCAGCGACTATCAAACCAACGGGCCGAGCAGACTTCTGTCTTTCAAGCCAATGCCGATCGGTTTGCGGGGAGCGTCGATCAATTGATAAACGAATTCGGGCCTCGGATTGCGGCGATCAAAGGGCACAAGGTGCTGGTGCTTTCGCACAATTATTTTGCGCTGACGAAGGCGCTGGGCCTGGTGGAAGTGCGGGCGGTGGATGATGCGTCGCCGATGCAATTGAGTGATGAGGACATTCGGGCGTTGCGTGATGCGGCGACGAGCCAGGGGGCGGAAGCGTTGCTTCTGCCGGTTAGTACGCCGGCGGCGGTGCAGCAGGATCTTTCACATCGTCTGGGCGTGCCGGTGATTTTGCTGGATTCGCTGGGCACCAGCGCGGGGGTGGGTCGCAATACCTATCAGGCGATTTTTCGGTATGATCTGGAGCAGTTGACGGGTCTGGCGAAGCACTGATTCTCTCGCGCGGAGCATCGCATGTGGGGCAATACGGTCGGATGGTTTATCGCCCTGGTGATGCTGTGCATCCTGATTTTTGCGATGCACATGCTGAACCAGATCGGGCAGATTTCCGAGCCGACGAGCTTTGGAAAAGATCAAACCAACCTTGGCGTGGTGCAGCTTCCGACCCCGCCGCAGAAGCTTGTGGAGATGGACGAGAACTTTGACGCCAGGGCGATCTATCGCTCGGCCATCGCGGATTATGAGGCAAACCGATACGTCTATGAGCGATACGCCGAGGCGGGCAATCCCATCGATGCGAAACTGCCCGGCTTGAAAGATCTGGTCGACGCGACGCACGCGCAGACGGCGAAGATTTTCGCGGACGATGCCGGCGATATCGTGCGATACGATGACAAACCGGCGCTGGATGCGCTGGTGAAGATCGGGCATCTGGCAACACGGGCGGCGCTGATGGTGCAGGCAGATAATCCCAAGGAGGCGCAAGCTTTGTTCGAGGGGGAATTTTCGCTTGGGGCCAAGTTGTATGATGAGCGATTGACGGTTGAAGAATTCAGCAGCGGGCTGGAGTTGATGTCAGAATCGGCGGCGGGGATGACGCGGCTGCTGCGCAAAACCGACCAGGTGGATCGGGCGACACAGTTTCATGATTTCGACGAGCAGCGAAAGCGATATTACAACGAGCATGTATTGCCGGTGCTGAAGGTGTTGCAGAGCATCGATGCGCAGGTGGTCAGCGAGCACGCGGGAGATATTTTTTACTTCGCGAGAAACAGCAACGAGCGGATGTATCGGGTGGAGGCAATTTTCATGCTGGGGCGATTGAAATATTTCGTCGGTGATGATGGCCGAATCGGCGATCAGCGCGGGGCGATGCAGGAACTGAAACGATTGTCGCAGAGCCCCGATCCGGTGATCCGGCAGGCGGCGAGCGAGGCGAGGGATTTGACGATCGAGCAATATCGGGGGTTGAGATAATTCGTTACACGGCTTGAGAAAGCACGTCGCGCATCCAATCGGATGCGGGCAATGAAACATCACTAAATAGAGAATTTGACACGGATGCGCTTTGCAAAACAGGCGGCGCGCTCGCGGGCGGGAGGGATTTGTTGAAGTTGGCGGCGAGGGTGTTGAAATCGGTCATGTTCACCACGCCGTCGTAATTGAAATCGCCCTGAGCGTAGCCTCTGCCTTGCTTGCCGAAGTTGGTGGCCAGGGCGTTGAGGTCGAGCAGGTTGGTGCGGTCATCGCCGCTGGCGTCGCCGGGGAAGGGAACGTGGACGTTGAATGATCCGATCGCTCCGCCGACGGCGGCGTTGGTGGCGGTGTCTTTCACCTGGCCAGATTGCAGCGTGATGGTGTAAGCGCCGTCGTCGAGATCATCCCACGATCCGCCGGGTGTGGTGATTTGATAGGTGGCGGTGCGCTTGGCGCCGACGGTTGGGGCCGGCGTTACGGAAACGAACGAAGCGAGCTGGCTGAATCCGTTGGGGCCGGTGATTCGCAGATCGGACCCATCGAGCGTGTTCGTGTTCAAAGCAATGTTGTCGTCATAGGTGACATTGAAAGCGTAAGTGGACGCGCCGGGAACGATGACCGGATTGGCCACGACAGATAAGACCGTGGGCGGCGTGGTGTCGACAGTGCCGACTTCAATGTGGAATGATCCGATGGTCGCGGTCAGAGGGATGTTATTGCCGGCCACATCATGCACGCGTGCCCCCGCCCCACTGTCATGCACGACCACGGTGTAAGTGCCATTGTCGCTGGCCGTGAAATTCCGCGTGTAATCGTAGATCAGCGTCAATGAGTTTGCGTTATTGCCAGTGATCTGGTTGGGCTCGGGGAAGATGAAAGATGAAGTGAAATCGAAATTGGAATCGAGGTGGACATGAACATCGATGATGGCCGAGTTAAGGACACTGGCGCCGTCGAGATCGTGGTCATCACGGTAAGTGATAGCGAATTTTTCGACGGTGGCGTTGGTGGTGATGACATCGGATGAATCCATCGTCGCGGCAGGCGGCGTGGTGTCGGTGAAGGTGGTCAGGTTGAGGGAATAAGCACCGCCAGAGGGAGTGTTGATGACCTGGATGTAATATTGCCCGGCGGCGAGATTTTGAGCGATGGTGCGATCGGTGGTGCCGTTGTTTGCGGGGGCGTAGGTGGTGGAATCGGTACCGGGGTCGAATTTGCCGTTGTTATTGGTGTCTTGCAGGATGCCCACGCCCGCGCCGCCGCCGTTCAGGTTGGTGAGATGCAAGTCAACGGTTTGGGGCGAGGTCAGCGTGAAGGAATAAAAGTCGAAAGAATCCAGGATAGAATTGCTGACTGAATCCTGGACGATGACATTGGACGGCGCAACGCCCAGGTCGCGCGCGGCGGCGAAAATATCGGCGGCGGTTTCATCGGTGACCCAGGTCAATTGCCCGGCGGGTGTGAAATGGCCGTTGATGTCCTTTACTTGATTGGCCTTCACGGAAATTTGAATGCCCGAGAGCGGCTCGGTGGCGGTGGGCAGCGTCACGCGATAGGTCGCGAATTTTTGGAATGAGTTGCCGGTGCCGCCGGTGACGCTGAGCAGTTCCGGCGTCATTATGAATCCTTCAGGCGTGGCGACGGCGATGTTGCTGGCGCTGATGGTCGAAGCATCGACGGCTTCGTCATCGCGATAGCGGATGGTGAAGGTCAGCGTCTGGCCGCTGGGGTTCATCTGATAAATTTGCGCGATGGGGGCAGTCGTGTCGGGGACGACATTCGTCGTGCGATACCCCGCGACGATGGGCGCGGTGAGCGGAAACGCGGCGGCTAAATCCGCTTCGTTTGGATCGCCGACTGGTTTGCCAATCGGTTGTCCCTGAAACGCGATATTTGGATTGGAGTAATAAGGGATCGAGACATCGCCGGGCTGGGCGATCGACATGATGTCGTCGTAGAAGACGCCGTTGTTTCCCTGGAAGCGATAACCGTAATCGTAATCAAAAGGCCCGGGCGGCGCGCTGTTGTCGCCGCGGGCGTGGGCGGCGCCGAGGTTGTGGCCGATCTCGTGCGCGAACGTCGCGTTGGATGGGCCGAGCACAGATTCGTCGATCGCGCTATAAGCGAGCGTGTCGTCCACCGGCGAAAGATGCGTCATTTGCTCGGCTTGCCCGGGTGAAATGTGCGCGTTGTCGTTGCCGGTGGTCACTAAATCCACGAGATCGGCACCCCACGTATTTCGGAGCGCCGGCACGGAACTGAAGGCACCGGTGCCGGCCTTCAATCGCATCTCGTCGGTTGCGACGCTGCCGCTGCCGGTGTAGCCGGTGAGTTCCTGACTGTGCACCAGACGGATGGTGATCGGGATCTGGCTGTTTTGCATCGCGACGTTCACTTCGGTGACGACGCCTTGGATTTCGGATTGGATCGAAGCATCGCCGCCCTGATCGGTTTTGGCTTGTGTGGTGTAGAGGACGAGCAGATCGATGATGGTGGGATTGGCGGCGAGGAGGCGGCGAGGCTCCAATGGCTCGGCGCGCGGGGAGCGAGAGCGCGATGGATTTTTTCTTTGGATCAAGCTCGGAACTCCTCTCGTACGTGAGAGCATTATATCAAGGTTGGTGCATCTTATTGAAGGAAAGAGGTGTGCATTTTCGCATGCGATTTTGGGAGTGGTGGGATGGAATATGCTAAACCGCAAGCGGCCAAAAGAGGGGTTTTTGACCGATAAAAACGATTATTGCGGTAATACGTCTTTGCTCAAATCGACGCCGATCGTTTGCTGGATGAGGGCGACCAGCGTGTCGCCATCGGCGGGGGGATTTTTCTTGATCGCGGCGAACAGTTTGGGCAGCGCGTCGGGCGGCGATTTTGAGAGAAGCTGGTTCACCACGATCACCGCACGCCTGCGGAACGCATCGACATACGCGGGGGCATAATTCGGTTTCAGGTCGGCGATGGGAAGCGGGTGAACCAGATTGATCGTTGCCGAGCGGATCGGATTGCCGGGCTCATCCTCGGTGAGAATCCGGAGCAGCGATTCGTGCGGCATGCCGCCGATCTGGGAAAGATAGCGGGATGACAGCAACCCCTCGACGCCGATGGCGAACCATTCCTGGCCGGGCTTGAGGTTGAGCGGTTTGACCGCGGCCTCATCAATGGCGGCGACGAGGGCGGATTGCACAAGGATCATCGCCTGCATCGAAAGCGACGCGGCGATGTTGGATTCGTTGCGATCGACCTGGCCCTGGAAGGTTTTTTGCCGCGAGGGAATATCCTTGGCGGAATCGTAGATCGCGGGGATCAGAACATCATCCATCGGGCGCTGGATCGACAGATCGACGCTGGTGTAGATGGTGACATCGTCGGCGACGCGGTTGTAATGGAAGCGGGGATCGCTCCAGCCGGCGTGGATGAGCTGCATCAACCCGGGCCGCGTGCAAACCAGATAAAACATCGGCGGCCGCAGGTCGGACATCTTTTGCAAATCGGGAAGCACGCGCTCGTTGAAGAGCTTTTGCGTCTGCGAGTTGTCGGTCAGGCCAAAATCCTTGGCGATTTGGTTGACGATCTCGCCTTGCTTGGCAGTGAAGGTGTCGACCAGATCGGACGGCATCGTGCTGGGGCGGGTGGAGGGCTGAAAATCGTTGAGAGCTTTGACGATCCAATCCTTGTCGGCGGGCTCGCAGATGGCGGTTCGCTCATCCGCTTCGACCTTGATGAAGCCGGGCGGAATGACAACCTGATGCCGGGCGGGAAGCGTGGCCGGAGAGGTGGAAGGCGCGGTGGCGGGCTGGGCGCGCGCGATCAACGCGCAGAAAAAAAATGTGATGCCCACGCCAAAATAACCAAGCCTATTCATGTAAGGCGCAGCTTAGGCTTCAAAAGCTAAAAGTAAAAGCGCCGCAATCGCTCGGATCGCTAGACAGCATTGCACCACTTACACGTGCATCGCCCCGCGATTATCCGGGCGGGTTGGTGGCGGAGGTCGAGCGGACAATGTTCGGTGGGGGATTTGGCTTTTTGGAGGGTTGGGCAACCGCAGCCGTCCAAGGTGGGGTCGCGATCGACCTGGCGAAGCAGGGGTTTGCCGCAATAACTGACGCCGGCGACGATCACGCGCAGGTGACATCGCTCACACATCGAGGCCCGTGCAGGCCAATCGCGGCGGACTGGCGCCAAACCCATCTGCCGAAATCGAGACGAGGCGGCCTTGGCGGCGGCGCGGCTCAGGGTGGCGAACGTGTTTTGGCAGCAGGAGAAAAGACTCATACTATATAGATAGTTATCGGACGCAGCCGCTTGGGGGGTGTAAAGTTTGCGAATCTGCTCGTTGGGCTGGATCAATTCGGGCGGATAAGCCGATATCTATTCAGTGCTTAGCGACAAAATGCCAATCGGATGCGTGAAATTGCATGCGTCGCTGAGTTGAAGTTATTGGTCGTCTGGATAGGGTAGGTCGCCTTATCAATCGGCGGTTTATTGAAGTGGTGAAAACGTCCGCAGTTACCGCGGCCCCGGTGCCGCACAGCAGCCACACGCACTCCGTTCAACATTCGGGCAACGGTCAGGCCGCGCGCGAGGCTGGCCCCCACCGTCTTGACCCGCAAGCTCATCTGGCGGCGGGACATGAAATCACCAACGCAAACTTGCTCCGATGGATGTTTCGATTTGTTCGGCCTGTCAAATGGCTGGCGATGCTGGCTTGCACCTGGCTGACGATCGGCGTGGCGTGCGAAGTGCTGGCTGTGCAGCAGCCGGCCAACGCGGTCAACCTGATTCAGAAACTCAACATCAGCCAGATCGCCCAGGGGCAGGGAATCCTCCGCTGGCTTGAAAGCTCCGAAACCGATCCGGTTGCCTTGCGCCATGTGATGGCGGTGCTGTTCATGCTGGTGACGATGATGGCGATCGTGCGCTATCTGCGCGAAGTCGCCAACAGCCGCATGAGCATGAACATGGTCTTCTACATCCGCGAGGCGGTGTATGACCGCGTGCAGCGGGTTGGGTTTGGTTTTCACGATGCGATTTCGTCCGGCCAGCTCATCAACCGCTCGCTGTCGGATTTGCAGAACTGCCGGCAGTTCATTCAGACGGCGATTCTGACGACGCTCGAGATCATTCTGGTGATTACGTTTTACATCGCGCTGGTGGCGAACCAGAACGGCTATCTTGCGTTGCTTTCTCTGATCCCCCTGCCGATCTGGACGTGGTACATCCTGCGGTTCAGCCGGATTATTCAGCCGGTGGCCAAGAGCGCGCTGGAGGCGGAGGATCGGAACGTTTCGATTATCGCCGAAAACATCGCCGGCGTGCACGTGGTGAAGGCGTTTGCGACCGAGCAGCAGGAAGTCGGGAAATACGGAATCAATTGCGAAGATTTCAAAGGCCGCGTGCTCAAACGCATTCGATTGTTCGCGGATTTCAATCCTGTGGTTCGCGCGATCGCGACGGCATCGCACCTGTCGCTGTTTCTGGTGACGGCGATTCTGATCATCAAAGGAAAGATGCAGATCGGCGGCTTTTTGATCCTCGGGGCGGCGATGGGGCAAATCCTCATGCGCCTGCAAGGCGTGGCGACGATCAACGAGCAATATCAGAATGCGATCGTATCTGCGAGGCGCTTATATGAAGTTCTGATGGCGCCGCCGACCGTGCCGGAGAAGCCGCAAGCCAAAGCGCTTTTGCCAGGGCCGGGGGAGATTGTGTTTGAGAATGTGACGTTTGGTTACGCGCCCGACAAGCCGATATTGCACAACCTGAATTTCAACATTCGCGGCGGGAGCATCGTCGCGCTGGTCGGGCCCACCGGCGCGGGGAAAAGTTCGCTGGTGAATCTGATCGCACGCTTCTACGACCCGCAGCAAGGCCGCGTGCTGATTGATGGGATGGATATTCGCGATTCGACGCTGGCGAGCATCCGCATGCAGGTGGCGTTTGTGTTTCAGGAAACATATTTGTTCAGCGATACCGTTTCGGCGAACATCGCGTACGGCAGGCCGGGCCTGACACATGGTGAAATCGAAGCGGCGGCGAGACTGGCGCAGGCGCACGAATTTATCGAGCAACTTGCCAATGGATACGACACCCTTTTAAGCGAGCGCGGCATCTCCTTGTCCGGCGGGCAACGGCAGCGCTTGGCGATCGCCCGGGCGATCGTCACCAACCCGCGCGTGCTGATTCTCGACGATGCAACGGCGGCGATCGATCCCGAAACCGAAGACCTGATACGCCGCGGGATGAAATTCGTCATGCACGGGCGAACCACGTTTGTCATCGCTCACCGGATCAGCACGGTGAAGCAGGCCGATCTGGTGATGGTCGTCGAGCAGGGCCGAATCACGCAGATGGGAACACACGACCAACTGATGAGCGAAGACGGCCACTATCGCGATATCGCGGTGGCGCAGTTGCGCGGCGACGACATGGAAGAGACGGCGGTTGAAACGCCGTCGCACATGGACCGTGTGCAGAAGGTTGGTGCGATTGATCTTGCAACCGAGGAAGTGGAAAAAGGCGCGCTATCGCCGGAACCATTTGGGAAGTGAGAATAGGACCCCACGCATGCGTGGGGCTATATGGGTGTATGGCGACTGAATTCGTTACAAAAAGAAATCGCCTGCGCAGCGATTCGGTTTCGCTGCCGGTGAAACCCGCGCCCATCGAAAACGATGACGAGCAGCGTTACCGCCCCATCGAATGGAACTTGCTGCAGCGGATGCTGGCGGAGCTCAAACCGTATCGCTCGCAGTACATCCTCGGCCTGCTGATCGGCCTGGTCCATGTGACGTTGGAAATGACCGGCCCGAAATTCATTCAGGCGCTGATCAACTTCTGCAAATCGATGTCCGATTTTCCGGGCACGGACAGCGATCGCATCAAGCGCATTTTATTCATCATGATGCTCTGGCTGCTGATCTCGGCGGTGTCGATCATGCTGCAGCGGGTGCTGATCCTCATCATGACCCGGGCCGGCGAAAGCGTGCAGTTTACGCTGCGGGAAAAGCTCTTTGCGCATCTGCAAGAGCTCTCGATGAGCTATTTCGACAAGACCAAGCTTGGCCGAATCATCAGCCGGATGACCAGCGACATTAACGCGCTGCGCGAAGTGAATGTCTGGGGCATCTGGAAGATCGTGGCGAACAGTTTGATCGTCATGGCGGCGGCGGGCGCGTTGGCGTGGACGAACTGGCGATTGTTTCTCGCGGTCGCCTGGCTCGGGCCGGTGTTGCTGATCGCCAATCGCTATTTCCTTCGCAAGATGGGCCGGCTTCAACAGATCACTCGCGAAGGGTGGACGCGCGTCAGCACGAACCTGGCCGAAAACATCACCGGCATGCGCGTCGTCACCGCTTTTAACCGCCAGGACCCCAATCTTCAGGTCTTCAACGTCCTTCAGGAAGACAATACCGAAAACAACGTCACCGTCTCGAAGAGCAATGGACAGTATCAATCCCTGCTGATCATCGTCGGCTATATCGGGCGCATCATCATTCTGGTTTACGGCGCCTATCTAATCGCGGCCGGTACGATTCATCAGGGCGCGCACACGGCAGCAATGCCACGCGGGTATTGGCCGCTGCTTTGGTTTCTGATGCACCAGGCAAAAGATGTCGGCTCGGTGGTGGCGGCGTACATTTACTGGGATTGGTTCATGAACCCGATCCTGGACATGGGGAATTTCTACAATCAGTTGACGATGGCGATGGCGGGCGCCGAGCGCATCTTTGCGATGCTCGACACCAAGCCTGAGGTTCAGGATCTGCCCGATGCCAAGCCGCTGCCGCGCATCGAGGGAAAGGTGACGTTTGAAAACGTGACCTTCGGCTATAACCCCGAGCGGCCGGTGCTGCACGATATCAGCTTTGAAGCCAGGCAAGGACAAATGTATGCCCTGGTTGGCGCGACGGGCAGCGGCAAGAGCAGCATCGTTAGTTTGATTGCACGATTCTATCAGCCGCAGCAGGGGCGCGTGCTGGTGGACGGCCACGACATTCGTTACGTCACCGGCGACACCCTTCACAAGCAGATGGGCCTGGTGTTGCAGGTGAATTATCTCTTCACCGGGACGGTGCTGCAGAACATTTCTTACGTGAAACCAGACGCCACGCGTGAAGAAATCGTCGCGGCGGCCAAAGCCATCGGCAGCCACGATGCGATCATGTCATTGCAGGATAGCTACGACACCGAAGTCGGCGAGCGCGGCGGCAACATGAGCCTCGGCCAACGCCAGTTGATTTGCTTCACGCGTGCTTTTCTCGCCAACCCGCGCATCTTCATGCTGGATGAAGCCACCAGCGCCGTCGATACCGCGACCGAATTGCTCGTCCAGGAATCGCTCGAAAAACTGCTGCAGGGGCGCACCACGTTTATCGTCGCGCACCGGCTCAGCACGATCCTCAACGCCGACTGCATTTTGGTGATCGATCAGGGGCGGATCATCGAGCGAGGCACGCACCGCGAGCTGGTGGCGGCGGGTGGAAAATACGCGCATCTCTACGCCCAATTCGTCCGGCACGCCGCCTGACTGCTAAACCGCAAGCGCCGCCGCAAGCGCCCATGACGTTGGCGGCGGCGCTTGCGGTTTAGCGAATTGGTGAACCCAATATCAAACTGCCTCCGCGATTATCGGTCTCGTTCATTTTGCTTCACTCCACTTGAGTTGATGGATTTCGTCGCCGACATGACGGATGGGCTTACGTTTTGGCGTAATCGAAGCGCGCCGGAGGGGGTTTGCAGCCGGACAGTCGAAAGGTGTGGATCATGAGGAAGCTGTTAGTCCTGTTCTCGCGTTTGTTGAAAGATGAGGAAGGCGGCGAAGTGCTGGAATACGCGCTGGTCGCCGGCCTAATCGTCGTGGCGGCGATTTCACTGATCAAAAAC
>DATAPK010000492.1:0-3097 GCA_036265245.1 Tepidisphaeraceae bacterium
TGATGTTGGTCGTCCACTTGCTTTCCCAAGGCGGGCTCAGCAACTCGTTCCAATTGCCTTGCAAATTCGCCGGCTGCGAACCGGGCCGGCTGGTCGAGATCAGCATGTATCGGCCCATCTGGAAATACAAAGCAGCCAAAGCAGGATCAGCAGGCAGCCCGTCAGTCCCCGCCGCGCCAAGCTTTGGGTCGGCAGTTTTGTTGATCCGTTGGATGCGCTCATTGGTGGCCAGATCAGCAGGGCCGGTTCGTCCCAGATCAAGTTTCACCCGATTGAATAACGCAGAATAGTCAGCAGTGTGATCCGCAAGAATCGCATCATAACTCTTGTGCTCCAGCTTCGAGAGAATCTCGCCACATCGCTCCGCGGGGTTGGCTGTGATGTCCTGAAAATTCTTAAAACTCGTCGCCGCGGCAAGAAGAAGCGTCACGCTGTTTGCATTGGCCACCGAGATTAGGCCGTCGCTGATTGACGCAGCCCCGCCCTCGTGAATAACACGCAAACGAGATTCAAAGCTCAGCCCATCGTCCTGCACCTTACCCATCAGCGCCAGCGTGTCTGGAGCCATCGTCTGGTTCTTCCAAACCTTGTGCGGGCTGTCCATTTTCAGCGTAAAAGTCAGTGAACCCGGCTTGCTGGAGGTGAGGCGCGTGACGATCACCTGATCCGGATAGCTGGCAAAGGTTTCGCGCGTGTATTGAACCTCGCCCACGCGATAACTCGTTCGCGCGATGGCAGTCGTGAGGTCAAGCTCGCGATGATAATCACTGGCGGCGTCGTGATCGGGAAAATGAAATCGCAAATCGCCAAACGGTTGATACGCCATCTGCCGCACCGGATCGGAAAGGAACTTTGCCTTGGCGATGGCCGCCGCCTCCTTGTCTTTTCCCGCGAAAACCAGATCGCGAATCTGCTCCAGCACATCGCCCGCCCCCTCGCGAACATAATCATGCGGCTTGCCCGTCCACAGCGTATCTTCATTAAACTGAATGCGCTCATCCGCAACCCCGCCAAAAACCATCGCCCCCATCCGGCCGTTGCCGATCGGAAGCGCCTCTTCCCACTGCCTCGCCGGCTTGGTGTACCACAGGCGAAGGTCGTTCTCCGCGGCGTGAGCAATGCCCGTGCAAAAAAAGATCGCGACAATAAAAGCTAAAAACGTTCGACGCATGATTCACCGTTTGATGGGAAGCCAGACCGACATTTCCGATTCCCCACGATTCCCCCACGCGAAATAAGGGATCAGGCGAAGATCGATTTCACGCAAATTCTCGCTCTCCGCCTCCCGATACAAATCGTTCGACCAATCTGAATTCGCCCTCGCAAAACCCGCCGTCTCCAGCGCCACCATCCCAGGCAGCAAATCATCAATTCGCTGTGTTTTGAACTTCGCGGATTGTGGAAGCAGAATATCCAGCAAACTCACATCCGCGGGTAGATCAGTCGATTCCAGGCAATAAACCAGCGGCCCGCGCGCCACAGCCAGTTGATTGCGCGACTCTTCAACATACGGATTGGCCTCGATCAATCGCGCCGGCATCGGCAGATTCAATTCAACACGATCGCCGGTATTCCAATGCCGGCGAACCTCGTGAAAAGTGCCGGGCCTCGGTTGCTCGCCTTGCTTGCCGTTGATGCCGATCGTCACATCTTTCGCCCACGCAGGAATGCGCAGCACCAGCGAAAATTCCGCGCTGGGAGATTCGATGGTAAAGGTGATTTTCCCATCCCACGGATAATCCGTTTGCTGCGAAATTTTAATCGGCGTTTTGTCCGCAAGTTGCGTGTTGATTTGCGACCCGCCATACAAAAGCACGTAGATGCCCCGCTCGTTGCGGGCGTAAGCATAGTTGCTCGCCTCGGCGACCGTGCGCACAACATTCGGCGGACAGCAAAAACACCCCATCGTCTTCTGACGTTGCCTTGGCCAGCGAAGCGGCACCGGCATCGGGTTCAATTGTCGCAGTGTGTTCGTATAGAAAAACGCCGTGCCGTCCAGACTGATGCCGACCAGCACGCTGTTGAACAGCGTATGCTCGATCAGATCGGCAAAGCGCGCTTCACCGGTGATCTGGAACATCCGCCAGTTCCAGAACAAATTGCCGATGGCCGCGCAGGTTTCATTGTGCGCGGTGCTTTGCGGCAGTTGAAAATCGCGACCAAACGCCTGATGCACCCGCGTAATCTGCTTCTGATCTTCAATCCCGTCCGGAGATGCTCCGTCATACAGCGCGCCGCATCCGCCAGTGATGTAAAGCTTCTTTGCAACAAGATCGTCCCAGACCAAATTCAGCGGCTCCAGCAACGTTCGGTCGCCGGTCTCAAGATAAATGTCCGCCGCCCCCGCATAAAGATACGTCGCGCGGACGGCGTGCCCGTGCGCCACACTCTGCTGGCGAAACGGAACGCGATCCTGATTGTCATCATCGCCGTTGGTGACCAGATCGCGCATGTTCAGAAGCTTGATCGCCAGATCAAGATACTTTTTCTCACGAGTCGTACGATAAAGCTCAACCAAACCCATCAAATGCGACGGACAAATCCCGTGCCGGGCAATTTCAGGCGTAGGATTCGCAAAAGTACGCTCCAGAAAATCCGCCGATTTGCGCGCGAGCTTCAACAGGTTGCTTTTCCCCGTCGCCCGATGATGCACGCACGCCGCGGTAATGAGATGCCCCATATTGTACATCTCAAAATCCAGCGGATTCCCAAACCGAGGCGTCTCTTTGCCCTCTCGCTGCGCAATCTGCACATCAGTATGAATGTATCCGTCCGCTTCCTGTGCCTTGCCGATCAATTCGATGAGCGAATCAAGCTGTTTCTCAATATCAGGATCATTGATGGCGGCCGCGGCCTCCAGCCATTTGTAAAAATCGCCGTCATTCCACTTCGGCCCGCGATGCCGGCCCTCCACCGCGCCCGTCGCCACCTCAAAGTTGCCCACATACCGAAACCGCTCCCCGTCCGTCATCAGCCGGCCCATCGTCGGCACCATCACCTCGCGGCAAAGTGCAAATCGCTCCGCCCAAAACCCCTTCGTCCAATGCGCATTCCCAAAATCAATGCTGCGCGCTTTCACGAAAGAACTTGATGCTGT
>DATAPK010000493.1:0-22360 GCA_036265245.1 Tepidisphaeraceae bacterium
ATGCTGGAGATCGATCCGAATCTCCCCGAAACCCACGCCAACATGGGCATCGCGCTCGCCGAGATGCAGCAATTTGCCGACGCCGAAACTTCACTCCGCCAGGCGATTCGTCTGCGTCCCAACTACCCCGAAGCGATCAACAACCTGGGAATGGTTCTGTCCGAGCGAGGAAATATCGATGAAGCCATCGCCCTTTACCAGCAAGTATGCAACCTTCAGCCAGGCTCTCACGAGAGTCAGAACAATCTCGCCAACGCGCTTCTTGCTCACGGAAAAGTCGATGAAGCCCTGGCCGTCTATCGCTCGCTGCTCTCCTCTCCTCAGCCCGCCCCCTTAATCCACAGCAATTATCTTTTCGCGCTAAACTACGATCCCCATATTTCAGTCGATCAACTTGCCGCCGAACACCGCCGCTGGGCTGAAGCGCATGCCGATCAGCTATCGATCGACTCGCCGCACTTCACTCAATCCCCGGACCCTGATCGCCGCCTGCGCATTGGATATCACGGATCATTCTTCCCCGACAATCCCGCGACGACTTTCATGCTCGCCCCGCTCGCTAATCGCAATCGACAACAATTCGAAGTCATTCTCTACGATGATAATCGCCGGCCCGGCACATCAAATGATTCAACCGCCGGCCTGGCCGACCGAATCATCAAAACCGGCGGAATGAACAACTCTGACTTCGCTCAAAAAGTGCGCGACGATCAGGTCGACATCCTCATCGATTTGTTCGGCCATATCGGCGAGCACCGCCTCCAGGCATTTGCCATTCATCTCGCACCGGTGCAGATCACCTATCTTGGCTATTGCAACACCACCGGCATGCGGTCGATCGATTACCTCATCACCGACGAAATTTGCGATCCCCGCGAATACGATTCGCGTTACGTCGAGAAACTTATCCGCCTGCCGGGCGGATTCTGCTGTTTCAGCCCGCCGCCCGATTCGCCGCCACCCAACGCATCGCCCGCTCTTCAGCGCGACGGCCAAATCACCTTCGGCTCTTTTCACACGCTCGCCAAGATCAACCGCGACGTCATCCGCGTCTGGGCTGCATTACTTCGGCAAGTTCCCCGCAGCCGCCTGTTCATCGTGCGAAACACTCTGACCGGCTCAGCCATCACACGATTGCAGCAATGGTTCACCGAAGAAAACATCAACCCCGACCGCATCGAACTGCGCTCCCAACTTCCCGCGGCCGGACATTGGGCCTTGTATCACGAGATCGATATCTCCCTGGACGTCTGGCCCTGGAGCGGCCACACCACCGCCTGTGAATCACTTTGGATGGGCGTACCGATCATCACCCAACTCGGCAACACCCACGCCGGCCGAATGGTCGCCAGCGTCCTCACTCACTGCGGCCGATCGGAATGGATTGCAAAAGACGAACACGCCTACATCGAAATCGCGCAAAAGCTCAGCGAAGATGCGACATCTCTGGCAAAATTACGGAGCCGGCTACGCGAAGAATTCGCCGCATCCCCGCTTTGCGACGGCCAACATTTCGCCGGTGAATTAGAATCCGCCTTCCGCAACGCCTGGCAAACTTGGTGTGAGCAACAGCATAAATAGGAATCGCAACCATGTCCGAAACGAATTGGTATTACACGCAATCCGACCAACGCATGGGCCCAGTGCCGCTGGAACAATTGCAGGCCCTCATCAGCCGCGGCGAAGTCCAGCCGCACGATCTGGCCTGGACCGACGGCATGGAACAGTGGGCCCGCGTGGATCACCTTCCGATTCTTCGCGTCACTCCGCAGCCCGCCGCGCAAGCCGCGCCCACTCCCACGCCCGTCGTACCAATTGCATCCGCCCCACCCGTCGCCGCGCGCGTTGAATACGCCAGCCGCGTTGTTGCCCTCCCGCCGCGCGCTCAGGACACGCTGCTCGGCTACGCCTCGCCGACCGGAGACACCAGCGATTGGCCTATCGACGACCTTCAACTTCGGCGATTCGAGCAAACCGCCGAGCTTCGCCGCAAGATCACCGCCGCCGCCAGCTTATATCGCTTGCTGATGTACCTTTCCGGAATCTTCGGCGGCATCATGTTCATATTCGCGATCGTTCAACTCGCCGAATCACCCCGAGTAAAAGACGAATGGATTGGATTTCTCATCTTCGCGATTTCCTGTTTTGCCTTCACCACGCTTTATTTCTTCGCCTGGCGCGGAACCATGCGCGTCCGTCGATGGGCGCCGCTCACCATGTTCGTTCTCTTTCTTCTCGGCTTCCTCAGTAACCTGATGGTGATGTTCGTGATGCTGGCGAAGGCGCCCCCTGGTGTCATCGCTTTTGCCATCAGCTTAATCGTCTACGGCGCCTTCGCCGCCGTCTCCTGGCGATCCTACGCCGCCATCCCGCAATACCTCGCCCAACCCGCCTGGTGCCAGGAACTGCTCATCAAAGCCAAGCTTTGACGCAATGAAACCATTTATCACTCGGAACTCCGTTCATGCGCTACGTTGCCACTGTCGCGGCGATTCTTCTTTTTTACCAACAATTGCGAAACAAAAAATGAAAGAGTGGTCCAATTATTCAGTTCCCTTTAGAACCCTTCCACGGTAGCTTCCCCGCATTCCCCGACTATGACCGGACATTGAGGGGTGGGTGTCTCAGGTTCCATCGACATTTCTACACAGGAAGGGATTATGCGCTCACATCGACCGCGAAGATTCGTTCGTCGTTCACATTTAAGTTTCCTGGCATTTGCAGCGGCTCATAGTAGTCTGCTGACGGCCGGTGTCATCGCGGCAATCGACGACACGTGGGTTGGCTCGGGCACGCCAGGGACGACGACCGCGTGGAACATTCCATCAAACTGGTCCAACGGTTCGCCTGGTAACGGGCAAGGGGTGAATTTTGGACTGAACTTCACGACCGGTTCCACCATCAACCTCGTCGGTGCCAATCCGATTTCCAGCTTCACAATCAACACAGCGGTCAGTTTCACGCTCAACCCCGATCCCAATTCTCTCACCACGCCGCTCACGATGTCCGGTGGCTTTGAGCGCCTTTCCACCTCCAGCGGAACGCAAACGATCGCGGCGAACGTAATGCTGAATAACGCGACCACCTGGGGCATCGACGGCGCTGGCACCCTGATCATAAGTGGCAACATCGCCGGCCAGTCCATCAACAAAACAGGCGCAGGCACGCTGGTTCTGAGCGGCAGCAACACCTACGCCAGCGCCACCGTCAGCAGCGGCACGCTGGCGATTACATCAGATACCAATCTCGGGAATTCCACCGGCGTGCTGACGCTTCAAGGCGGAACCGTGCGCATTGATGGGAACATCACTTTCAATCGCGCCGTCACGCTCAACGGCACGGGCACATTAAATATCGACACGGGCACGACCTTTGTGCAGGGCGGCGTCACCGGCACGGGGACTTTCGTCAAAACCGGCGCGGGACGCCTTCGCTTTTTCGGCGGCTCGTTGAATACCTATTCAGGCACCGTCATCAACATGGAAGGGCAGATACTCACCAACTTCACCCACCTGACTGGTGATATCCAAAACTTTGGCGAGCTTCAGCTCAGCCAGACCGTGAATGGCAGCTATTCGCAGAACATCAGTGGGTCGGGAACGCTTATTTTCGGCGGCGGATCAGTCAGTCTTCTGGGGAGTAATACTTTCAGTGGGCCAACATTCATTAACGACACGCACGTCGCCGTCAGCGCCGCCAAAAATCTCGGCGTTGGCGCAACCCCGATTACGCTCAATAACAATGCAACGGTTTTGGAAATTACCTCCCCTTTCGATACCACGCGCAATTTCACCGTCGCCGACGCTGTCAGTCCGACGATCCAAGCCGACAGCGGAACCTCAAGCTTTACCGGAGCATTCACCGGCACGGGCACATTGACCAAAACCGGTGCGGGCGAATTGCGCGTCAACAACATGCGCGTCAGCGGGTTGACGATCAACCAGGGAACGCTCGCCATCGCTGCTGCCGGCGGTAACGCGGGAACCAGCCAGGTTTCCACGCTGACCTTCGGTGGAACCGTGAGCAGCCCAACGGGCGTGTTTGATCTGGCTGACAACGGCCTGGCGATCGACTATCCCGCCGGCGGCACCAGCCCGCTGGATTCAGTCCGCCAGGAGATCAAAAGCGCCTACGCCAATGGAAGTTGGAATGGCCAGGGCCTGACCAGTTCCAAGGCAGCCGCTTCAGCAGGTCACAGAACCGCGCTCGGTTACGCCGAAGCCAGCGCCGTCGGAGATGCTGCCACCTTCGGCGGTGTAAGCACCGATGCGTCAACGGTCGTTGTGCAGTACACCCTGGCGGGTGACGCAAATCTGGATGGCAAGGTCAATATGTCCGACTTCACGGCGCTGGCCTCGAAATTTGGCCAGAGCAGCCAGAGTTGGGTCAACGGCGACTTCAATTACGACGGCGTGGTCAACTTGCTCGATCTCAATGCGCTGGCCACCAATTTTGGACAACCGCTCTCGAGCGCGACGCCGCTCGGCACGATCGTGCCGGAGCCGGCGGCTTTAGCATCTTTAGCGCTGGCCGCGTTTGCGATGCGAAGACGAAAGCATCGGCGATGAACAATCGCGGTGTCGCGACAAATCGCTGCAAACAGCTTATTTTTTTTTCGGCATCCGCGTGCGAACGTCTTCGGCGGTTTGCGCGCTGCGCTACTGTTGCAGCGGCGGGCCACCGCGGTTGTAGGTTGAATCCAGAACAGCCAGCCAGTCAAAATCGGTGAAGCTTTGCGGAGTCAGCGAGAAGTAGGTGGAATTTTTCGTGCTGCCGGAGCGAATTGGAAGTGCTGCGATGGCCGAGGCTGGAAGACCCTGGCCTCGGTGAGTTGGAATGAACCGCGCCGGCCCCGGGGCGGCAGTCAGGCGGGCTTCAAGAGTGCCGGGTTCGGGTTGAGGGACGCCGTTGGCATCGGAAACACCGACCGCCGAACCGATGACGGCGTAGCGCGGGCCGAGCATCTCGGCAAGGTGAGCACCCGCGGGCCACCACGCGAGGGCGTTGGGGCCAAGTTGCCATTGCGCCTGGCCACGCTTCAGGTGGCTGTTGTGAGCGAAGGCCAACACCTTTCCCCGGCCGCGCTCGCGGGACACCATGTACATCAAATTATCTGCCATCATCAGGTCGCGAATGCCGAGAAGTTCCACAAGCCGGTTGCTCGACATTCGCGCCAGCGTCGCGTGATAGTTAAGTAATTGCCTCGCCAAAGAAGCGTGTTGCGTGGCTTCCAAGTGACGGCCTTGATCACTCTTGGCGATCAATTCGGGACGCCGTATTTGCAGTTCTGAAATAAGATCCTCGGTTTCAATTCGCAGCGAAGTTGCCGCCGGTGTCAGGCCGATCGCTTTCGTCGGGTCCATCATCGCCGCGGGATTTTCCCATTCGGAATCTTCGCCAAGGAACGAATCGATCCGCCGGCGCCGCTCCTGGCCGCTGGCGCTGTCAATCAAGGTGAGATAATTCAGAGCAAAATACAGGAGTTGTCTTGGGCTATCGGTGCCCATCATTTCGGTCGGGCTGTCAAAGCCATAAAAATGGAGTTTTACGCGATGGGAAGGATCGGCATTGTATCGCCGCATCCACTCGACAAGTTCTCGATTTGCCTCCAGCCGGCCGAAGCCGTGGCTGAATCCGGTTTCCTGCAACGCATCATAAGATGCCGGCCCCCGACCGGCCACGTATTCATTCACGGCATGCGCCCGCGGAAAACTGCTCTCGACCGCAATCGCGCTGTAACCGTGCGCCTCCACCAAACGTTCAAAGAGCCGATTGCGGAGAATGAGAATGTCTTCGCCGCCATGAAGTGCTTCGCCAAAGCCCAGCAATTCCACCGAATCGCCAAGCAAGGTGTGCACCTTATCGACAACGGCGTTGAAATCGCCTGCCGCATCGACAGAAAATGGAATCGCCTGCCGCGCAATCCAATCATCGAGCGTTGCGTATGTGGGGGTGAAGCGGGACATTGGCGAAAGTACGTGAGCTTAGCTTTTCCCCAGACAACAACAAGGTAAAGTAGAGACGCGCTTCTGCGTGGCTGGAGCAGGTATTACTTTCAATCGGAAAGCATAAATCGATCATTTGTTGGATTCATCGCTCGTTCCTACAATTCGCCCCATGCGTTTTTTGTGTCGATCGACGATTCTGACTTGCCTGTTTCCACTCGCGTTGCTTGGTTGTGAAAATTCAGAAATTCCGGTGCATCCAACCACCGCTCCGGTGACATATCGCGAAGCCGACGAAGTAAAAGCTTCGCTGACCTATCTCGCTTCCGATCAACTCGAAGGGCGCGGCCTGGAGACGCAGGGCATTTATAAAGCCGCGGATTTTATCGCGACGCAATTTCGAGCCGATGGATTGACCACGCTGCCCGGGCTAAACGGCTATTTTCAAACGTTTCCGATCAAGCTCGAAAAACGATCAACCGCTGCGACAGCGCCATCCACAAACGAGGCTGTTGCGTCGGAAGAAAAATCGTTCAGCAACATCGTCGCGTGCCTGCCGGGCGCGGGAAAGCATCGGGATGAATTCGTCGTCGTCGGAGCGCACTACGATCATCTGGGGCGAGGGGAATATGGAACACTGGCGCATCACTCCAGGCAGATTCATAACGGGGCTGATGACAATGGATCGGGAACGGCTGCGATTTTGGAGTTGGCGGAGGAGCTTTCACGACAAGGGGATCTCGATCGCTCGGTTGTCTTCGTCGCGTTCGTCGGAGAAGAGCGAGGCCTGCTAGGCAGCGCCTATTTTGTATCGCATCCGCCCGTGCCGCTCGACAAGATTGTCGCGATGGTGAACCTCGACATGGTGGGCCGCGTGCGCGACAACGTGCTTTACGTCGGCGGCAACGGGACGGCGAAGGATTTTGATCGGGTGGTGATCGATGCCGATCGCGCTTCGCCGCTGATCGTCAGAAATGCCGGCGTGGAGGTCGGCGGGCGCGGCGGAATCGGGCCAAGCGATCATATGTCGTTTGCGCTCAAGCATATTCCCGTCATATTTTTCTGGAGCGGCATGCACGCCGACTACCACCGCCCCACCGACAAGGCAGATAAGATCAATTTTGTCGGCATCGCGGAAGTGGTCGATTTCACGCAGAGCGTCATCGAGCAACTGGCCTCAATGCCGCGCGAGCAGTACGTCGATAGCTACGATCACAGCATGGGCGCAGCCAACAGCCTGAAAGTCCGGCTGGGGATTTTGCCCGATTACAACAGTGATCCCACCATCGCAGGCGTGCGCGTCGCCGGCACATTGGCCGACTCACCCGCCGCCAAGGCCGGCGTGCTCGACAACGATCTGATCGTCGGAATCGATTCAGATAAAGTCGCATCGCTCGGGGATTACATGACAGTGCTGGCTAAACATAAGCCGGGCGATGTGGTAAAGATCGTCGTGCAGCGGGACAAGCAAAACGTGGAACTGCCTGCGACACTGGGCGGGCCGAAAAGTTGAGCTTTTTGAGGGTTGGCTGCTCATTCTAACTTGGCCTTTGACAATAGCCCCATGCCCGGCGAACAATAAGGCTTACATGCGAACTGGAATCATCATTGTTGACCACGGCTCTCGCCGCGAAGAGAGCAATCGGATGCTGGAAGAGCTGGCGGGTTATTTCTCCAGGCGATTCTCGGAGATGTATGAAATCGTCGAGCCGGCCCACATGGAGTTGGCGGAACCCTCAATTGCCAGCGCCTATGCCAAGTGCGTGGAGCGCGGCGCGGAACGAGTGGTGGTTTGTCCGTTTTTCCTCGGGCCAGGCAAGCACTGGACGCAGGATATTCCACGATTGACCAGCGAGGCCGCCAAACAATTTCCAAGCACGCGGTATCACGTGACGCAAACGCTGGGCATCGACGACCTGATTCTGGATTTGCTGCAAAAACGAATTCACGCATGCACGGATAACGATTATTCGTGCGACAACTGCCGAGGGACGATTCGCAGCGGAGAAGCCATCGACGTGTCGCTGACGCACGATGCGGAACATTCGCGGGGTTGAGTTCCATTGTCTGAATTAAAACGCACTGAATTATCGGTTCGGCAGGAGCGGGCGATTCTCGTCGGCGTGATTCTGCCCAAATCAACCGCCGACCCGCGCGATCCGCTCGGCGAGCTTGCTTCCCTGGCAAAAACCGCGGGCGCCAAGGTCGTCGGCACCATCCTTCAAAAACGCCATCGCCCCGAAGCGGGCACCTACATTGGCACGGGCAAAGCCGAAGAGATCGCGGAGCTTGCACAAAAGCACAAAGCCAATGTCATCGTCTTCGACAACGATCTATCACCCGGCCAGATCGGAAGCCTGGAAAAAATCATCAACGAAACCGCCGGCTCGAAGATCGGCCAGGGGATCAAGGTTCTGGATCGCTCGGAATTGATTCTCGACATCTTCGCGACACGCGCCCGCACGCACGAAGCCAAGCTGCAGGTCGAATTGGCGCAGATGCAATACACCTATCCGCGGCTGGCGAGGATGTGGGGGCATCTGGAGCGCATCGCCTCCGGTGCAGGCGGCGGCATGGGCATCGGCACGCGCGGGCCGGGTGAAACACAGCTTGAGACCGATCGCCGACTCGTGCGTAAAAGAATTTCAGATTTGAAATTTGAGATCGAGAAGATTCAGGATCGCAAAACACGGCTGGTCGCCGACCGCACGCGCGAACATTTCACCGCGTGCATCGTCGGATATACCAATGCGGGCAAAAGCACGTTATTCAATACGCTTACCGCCGCTGGGACTTACGCGGATGACAAGCTTTTCGCGACGCTCGACACCAAAACCCGCGCCTGGAAGCTGGAGCGCGGCACGGAAATTCTGCTCAGCGATACCGTCGGCTTCGTGCGCGATCTACCTCACAATCTCGTCGCCAGCTTCAAGGCCACCCTCGAAGAAGCAGTTCACGCCAACCTGCTCATCCACGTTCTGGACATCGGCCATCCGCACGCGCAGCAACAGTTTGAATCAGTGCATCAGGTGCTCGAAGAAATCGGTGTGAAGAACAAAACCGAAATTTTGCTTCTAAATAAAATCGATACCGAGCAAGGCGAAGAGAATCTCCCCTTCTGGCGAGCACTGCATTCTGAGGCGATCCCCATCAGCGCCAAGACCGGGCTGGGGGCCGCGAAGCTGCTTGAAACGGTTTTCAAAATCGTTCGTGGCATGCAGGTGAACGTGACGCTCGAAGCCGATGTCACCAACGGCCGGCTGATTTCGTTCATCGAAAGCCACACCAGGGTGAATAAACGTCAATTCACGGATAACCGGGTGGAATTTCAGGCTATAATGGGCAAACAAACCCTCGCCGAACTAGCACGAAACGGGCAGGTGGAGATTAAGATAGTAAGAGATGTGGAGTAGAAAAATGCGGGCAACCCATCGCGCCATTCTGTTTGAGGCGCTTGAATCTCGCCAATTGCTCTATGCCGGCGGAACCGGCCTCGAAGCCACTTATTTCAACACGCAAAGCTTCACCGGCACGCAGGCGAGCCGGGTCGATGCCCAAGTGAATTTCAATTTTGGAAGCAAGAGCCCCGCACCAGGCATTTCGGCGACCACCTACACCGTCCGCTGGACCGGCCAAATCAAGCCGGCGTTCAGCGAGCAATACACCTTCACCCTCAAAAGCGATGACGGCGTTCGCCTGTGGATCAATCACCAACGGGTGATTTCCGATTGGGGACAGTCCGGCCTGAGCACCAGCAGCGGGCAGATCACCCTAATTGCTGGCAAAAAGTATGACATTCAACTCGAATATCGTCAGAAGACCGGCACGGCCGCTGTGCAGCTTTTCTGGTCGAGCCCTTCAATGCCGCAAGCCCTCGTGCCGAAGAGCCGTCTTTTTCCCGCTGCGCAGAATCTCAACGACAAGATCGATCACGCCATCGCTTACGCGCAGAGTTCCCTTCAGCAAACGCTGGCCGACATGAACGGATCGACGGCCAATTTTCCCTCGATCACCAGTTCGGCCGGCCCGTGGACGTTCGTAAACCTTCGCGACTGGACCAGCGGATTTTTCGCGGGCAGTCTCTGGCAGATGTATCAACGCACATTAACCAAGAGCTGGCGACTCAGCGCCCAATCGCTGACCGAAGCACTGGCCGCCGGCACAAATCAGCCCGACGATGCCGGTTTCCGATTTCTGCCCAGCACCCTTCCCCTCTACCAAACCCTGGGCCGCGCCTCAGACAAGCAAGACCTGATCAACGCCGCCGCCTCGATGGTCGCGACGTTTAATCCAAAGGTGGGGATGTTCCAGACACTCGACACGATTCCCTCTCACTCCGGCAATCCCAACGCCAATTTCATGGTCGTGCTCGATGAGATGATGTGCGTTAATCTCGTCTACTATGCCGGCAAACTCACCAACAACCAAGCCTGGATCAACATGGCCAACAGCCATGTCAGCAAGATGATCCAGACAATGATTCGCCCCGACGGCGGGACATATCAACTCGGCTACTACAACAGCTCAACCGGCGCATTCGTCGACGGCGAAGCCAAGCAAGGCCTCAATGACGCCAGCACCTGGTCGCGCGGGCAGGCGTGGGCGATTTACAGCCTGACCGATGCCTACGCCGAAACCGGGCGCGCCGATTTCCTCGCCGCCGCCAAAAAGACCGCCGATTATTACATCGCCCACCTGCCGGCGGATGATGTTCCCTATTGGGATTTCAACGCGAAGGTGACCAGCACGACGCCGCGCGACAGTTCCGCCGCCGCCGTCGCCGCCAGCGCCCTGCTCAAGCTGGCCAGCCTGCTCTCCGGCACCACCGACGGCGCCCGCTACAAGGCCGCCGCCGAGGGCACGCTCAACTCTCTCACTTCATCAACCTATCTGGCCGAAGGTTCCACCAGCCATGGAATCCTGTTACACGGCGCCAAATGGGTGGCAAAAGGGATGACCGACAATTCGCTTGTTTATGGCGATTATTATTTCCTCGAAGCATTAAACCGATACGCCACGCTGAAATTCTAAGTCCAAAAAAAAGTGGCCGCGTCACAGCTACAGAAAACAGTTTTCGCAGTATTTTCTCATTTGGCTTTTCAAAACGTCCTGGAGATCAACGAATGACCTCATCCCGCCACACGCGGATCAGCGCCTATGCCATTTTGTTGAAGGATCACAGCATCCTTCTATGCCGCTGCACGCCCGAAACCGATGTGCCGGGCCAGTGGACTCTTCCCGGCGGCGGTATCGACTTTGGCGAAGATCCCGCACACGCCGCCGTGCGCGAAGTGAAAGAAGAAACCGGCTTCGACATCGCGCTCGGCCCGCTGCTCGGCATCCATAGTCGCGTTCAACACGTCAAAGACACCGATCATCACGCAATCCGCATCATCTACTCCGCAAAAATAATCGGCGGCGTGCTGACTCCTGAAATCGGCGGATCAACCGATCTGTGCCAGTGGATTCTAATCGAGCAAACGGATACTTATCCGCTTGTAGAGCTCGCAAAAGTCGGCGTACAACTCGCCCGCGTGGAATTCGCCCGGGCGTGAGCGAGCATCATGTGGAGATCATCTCATGGCCCGAAACATCATTCTCGCCGCCTCGTTTCCCGCCTCGCCCGATCGATTGTTCGATATGTACCTCGACGCTAAACTTCACGGTGCCTTCACCGGCTCGCCAGTAACGATTGAGCCCAAGCCGGGCGCAATCTTCCGCGCCTTCGAAGGCCAAATCTCCGGCACCATCCTGCATGTCGAACCCAAGCACCTGATCGTGCAAACCTGGCGATCCGTCAATTGGCCGACGGCTCAAACGCTCGATAGCGTTCTAGTACTTTCGTTCTGGCCCGAGAAAGAGGGCACCCGGATCGAACTCGTGCAAGCCAACGTCCCCGAAGAAGACTTCGCCGGCGTCAGCCAGGGCTGGACAAAATTTTACTGGAACCCTTGGCGGGAATATCTGGAACGCAACGAGAGCAAATAATTTCATAAGACCATCCATGCACATCCGCCCTTTCCAAATCACCGACGAACCCGCCGTGATCGAACTCTGGCAGCGCTGCGGATTGGTCCGTCCGGTGAATGATCCGAAAAAGGATATTCAGCGCAAGCTGAAGGTCCGGCCGGACCTGTTTCTCGTCGGCCTAATCGACAGAAAGCTCATCGCCAGCGCAATGGCGGGATATGAAGGCCATCGCGGGTGGATTAACTATCTGGCCGTCGATCCGCACCATCAACAAAAAGGATTCGCCCGCCAAATCGTCACCGAAGCCGAACGCCTATTGCGCGAGGCCGGTTGCCCGAAGATCAATCTTCAGGTGCGTTCCGATAATTCCGCCGTGATCGAATTTTATCGACGCATTGGATATTCAATCGACAATGTCGTCAGCATGGGAAAACGGCTCGAAAGCGATGAGGCAAAACGATGAGATTCAACCTGCTTCCTTTGGTTTTGTTCTCTCTTTCAATGGCGATCTGCGCTCTTCAAGCTCAAGGGCAACCCACGACTCGGTCCGCGGCGACTCAGCCGATCGTCGTTCGTCACGGCCTGCGCTTGCCGGATTTTCAATTGCATGATCCCTGGATTCTCGCGGATGAGCCAAGCAAAACGTATTACCTTTACACCTCGGCCTCACCGCGCGCCACGGGAAGCAATCGCTTTGGTGCGATGGCATATAAAAGCAAAGACCTGGCGACGTGGGATGGCCCATACGTTGTCTTCCAGATTCCCGACGGCGTCTGGGCCAATCCGATGCACGGAGCCTGGGCGCCGGAGGTGCATTTTTACAAGGGAAAATATTACCTGTTCATCACTTTGCACAATAACGACGCGATCATCGCGCAGCCGCCTGATGTTTGGAAAGTGAATCACAAGCGCGGCACAACCATCGCCGTCGCCGATTCTCCGGAAGGCCCCTTCAAACTCGTCAAAGAAGATGGCCCGATTCCGCCGGCGGATTTTATGACGCTCGACGGCACCTTCTACGTCGACCCGGCCGGCCAGCCCTGGATGGTCTACGCCCATGAATGGATTCAAAAAATCGACGGCACGATGGAAGCCATCAAATTGAAAGATGATCTTTCTTCATCCGTGGGCGATCCGATTTTCCTTTTCAAAGCCTCCGATGCGCCCTGGCTAAATGAGCAGATGACCCCAAGCCGTAAGGAATTAAACTTCGTCACCGACGGCCCGGAAATGTATCGCACCAAAGACGGCCATCTCCTCATGCTCTGGGCCAGCTACGACACCAAGGGATATGTCGAAACACTGGCCCGATCCAAATCCGGAAAAATCGAAGGGCCGTGGGAACAACTCCCCCCGCTCGTCGGAAACGACAGCGGCCACGGAATGCTCTTTCACACATTCGATGGCAAGCTGATGATGGTGCTGCATCATCCTTTCAAGGCACCCGCGCACGGCAAGATTTATGAGATGGAAGATGCAGGAGATACGCTGAAGGTGATCAGGCCGATGGATGATTTGAACGAAAAGAAGCAATAATTCAGTTCAAAAAGCGTCATCTCTTTGGAGATGCGATGTTGAACAATCATTTCATTTGGCTTGGATTTGTCGCAATAATTCTTTCGATGGCGCAGGCAAAAGCGCAACCCGCCCCACGAAATATTCCCGATCCGATCGCGCCACCCTACGCACCGGATCGGAAACTGCTCGCGACGGATTTCGTTCGGTTCGACTGGCACGACGCCGCGCGAAATCGCGATGTGCCCGTGAAGATTTATTTTCCCACTGAAGGCGCCGGCCCATTTCCCGTCATCGTCTTTTCACACGGTTTAGGCGGCACACGCGAAGGTTACGAATATCTCGCCCGGCAATGGGCGGCCAATGGCTTTGTCTCAGTCCATGTGCAGCACATCGGCAGCGACGATTCCGCCTGGCGAGATCAGAAGCAACCCATGCAAGCGATGCGGCAGGCGGCCAATCTCCAAAACTCCCTGGATCGCCCCAAAGACGTGCAGTTCGTCGTCGATCAACTCGGTTCCATGAATAAAAATGATCCAAAACTCAAAGATAAACTCGATCTGAAAAATCTCGCCATCGCCGGCCACAGCTTTGGAGCCCAAACCACGATGCTGATCGCAGGACAACATTTCGGAGGATCACCCCTCGGACAAAACTTGGGGGGCAAGCTGGCCGACGATCGTTTCAAAGCCGCCTTGGCCATGAGTGCCGGCGCGCCGATCAATCGCAATAACCTTGACGACGTCTACGCCGCCGTTCACATCCCCACCTTTTATATGACTGGCACAAAGGATGACAGCCCGATCGGTGACACCAAAGCCGCCGACCGCCGAATCCCCTTCGAACATACGCACGCCAAACCAACGTATCTGATGGTCCTAACCGATGGCGATCACATGGTTTTTTCCGGGCGCCTGACAAAACCCAGACCCACCGATGAGCCGCAGCAAAAATTAATCCGCCTCGGCTCAACCGCGTTTTTCGATGCGTATCTAAAGAATGATCCCGCCGCCAAGAAATGGATCGATGGCGGCGACTTCAAGCAAATGCTTGGCGACCAGGGCACATTTGAAAGCAAATAGAGTAGCGCGCCTTTTGTCCCGGCGAGCATGCTCGCCGGGGAAACGAATTGCTTTCCTGTTAAAACGAGCTTGAATCACACCCCCACGCCCCGCGTAATAAATCCGCCGTCCACGATGATCGTATGCCCATTCGTATAACTCGCCGCCGGGCTGATCAGATAAATCGCCGCCCCCACCAATTCTTCCGCCTGCCCGAATCGTCCCTGCGGCGTATGCGCTTTCAAAAACGCCCCGCGCGGCGTCCCCTCAATCAGCTTGCGATTCAGATCCGTCGGAAACACACCCGGCGCAATCCCGTTCACGCGAATCCCATACTGCGACCACTCATTCGCAAGCCCGCGAATGATTCCGAGCACGCCCGATTTGCTCGACGCGTACGCAAGCACTTCCGTCAGGCTGATATAGCTGTTCAGGCTCGCGATATTAACGATGCTCCCCCGCTCGCCGCGTTCATCAGGCGACTGATCCTTCATCACCCGCCCCGCCGCCTGGTTCACGATAAACGTGCCCGTCAGATTGATATCTACAATCCGGCGAAATTCTTCCACCGGCATCTCCAGCGACGGCTGGCGTTTAATCACACCCGCCGAGTTGACGACCGCATCCACTCGCCCAAATTTCTTCACCGCGAATTCAAACGCCGCCTTCACACTCGACTCATCCGCCACATTCATCGGCGTCGCATCGTGCCCCGGCCCGATCACATCAAGCTCCGTCTTCATCGCAGCCACTTTTTCAGGATTGGTCGACCCCGCCACCACCTTCGCCCCCGCCTGTGCACACCCCAGCGCAATCGCCCTGCCAATGCCGCTCGTCCCACCAGTCACCAGAACAACCTTGCCACCGATATCAAAACCGTTGTAACTCATCTGAATTCCTTTTTAACCACAGATGAACACATATGAACACGGATAAATTCAATTTGATTTTTATCTGTGTTCATCCGTGGTTTATATTTCAATTTTCTTCAGCGAATCCGCATCAAATTTCACACTCGCTTCTTCCGCGATGTGCTTCAGCGCATCCACTTCCGCCTGCGTGAAGATCAATCCGCCATGCTTAGCACTGAGTGCCGCACCCTGCGCCTCAATCTGCCCGGGCAACATGCACTTTTCATTGCCATGCCCCAGAATATCTTCGATGACCGCTTTCACATTCTGGTTCTGCGTCCGCCCGCTCGCAAAGTTTTCGCCGTTGATCGCTTCGGGCTTGATGCACTGGAAGAAGAAGCAGCAAGTCCCCTTCTCTCCGGATGGAACCTTATCCCATCGATTGCGAATCGTCGGAATCGATCCGCCGATATACGCCGCGTAAAGTTCATCGATCAACGAAAGCCCATATCCCTTATGCTGCCCAAACGGCATCAACGCCTTCACCTTGTTTGGATCGGTCGTCTCCTTGCCCTGCTCATCCACCGCACATCCCGGCGGCAGTTGCTTTCCTTCACGCGCAAACTGCTGCACGCGCCCCATCGCCACCGTGCTGGTCGCCCAGTCGATGCAGATCGGATAGCCGATGACATCCTGCGTCGGAAATCCCCATGAATGCGGATTCGTGCCCAGCGTCGGAAACTTCCCGCCAAACGGAACCACTTCCGCCAGCGCCGCCGTGCAGCAGGTGTAAGCGAGATATCCTTTCTTCGCCGCGTCGATCACATATCCGCCGCCCCACAAATAGTGAAACGCGTTATCCACCGAAACCACACCCACGCCGAACTCATCCGCCAGCTTCATCGCGGTATCCATTGCCTCAAACGCCACCGCCTGCCCCAGCTTGCGGTTGGCATTCCATCGCTGCACCGCTTTGTATTTGCTCGGCAGCTTCTCAATCTTCGCCGCCGGCACACAGCCGCCGGATTTCGAGCCGAACAGCTCATCCAAGTGCAGCGCCTTGATCGCGTTGTGGGTTTTGATTCCATGCCAGGCGGTAATCTCCGAAAACCGGGCCGCCGCCTGAGACTCATCCGCGGCATAGCCGCGCTTGCGATACGCGCCCGCCACCAGGTCGTTATGAACGGCCGGAGGAACGATATAATTGGTTGCCATGATCTTGCTTACTCCGCTGCGTAGAAATGGCAGATTACTCGCCCTCGCCCCCCATGCCAAGCGCCAGGACATGCAGAGTATTTGAGATGAACAAGTGCCTCAGACGCCGCTTCTGAGGTACCCCGAAGAGGCGGATCAACAGACAAAAAGAAACCGGGTCTCAGGAAAACCCAAGACCCGGCGCTTAAACAAATTTATCTTCGAGACTTTACAAGCTCGCCGCATACTGCGCAATGAAATTCGGCACCGGATAGTGCCGCATCAAAAATTCCCGCAACTGCTCGCGCTCCGCGATCAGGAAATAAACCGGCTCATCAATCTTGCGCGTGCTGAAATTCACCGCCCGCACCAGATTCTCCGCGCTGGTCGCCATGCCCAGGTTCCCCTCTTCGCGATTGGTCGGAAGCGCGTGAAATTGCCACGCCTGCCGACGATTCAACAGCCGCAGGCAATCCGTCTCCACGCGAACATCGTCCAGATCGACGATGCCTGTCGTGCGGATATATTGCTCAACCCACGCATCCTCGATCGCCTTGGGGTTCACGCCAAACAAGCGCTCGGCCAAGTCCCCAAATGGGCGGTGCGAATTCTTCTGCGCCTCCAGGATCTGTGCAACCTGAGACTCCGAAAGCATGCCCTGTTCAACCAGCAATTGTCCGATCTGTATGCCTGGCAAATCAACTCCTTGTGATGTCCTACAAAGAGTATCGGCCCGATCGGGGGCTGGCTTGGGTTGTTACTTCATTAAAAAATCGGATTCTTATGAGACGAGCTTGGCATCCAGCTCAATCGGCACGGCCGACAATGCCTGCGAAATCGGACAGCCGCTCTTGGTCGCCGTCGCGATCTCCTGAAACTGCTTCGCATCCACGCCCGGCACAACCGCCTCGCAAGTCAGCTTGATCTTGGTGATCTTGAACCCCTCACCCACTTTATCGATCGTCACCGCCGCCGTCGTCGAAACTCGCTGCGGATTCAAACCCTTCCCGCCCAGCCCCGCCGCCAGCGCCATCGAAAAACAAGCCGCGTGCGCAGCCCCAACCAGTTCTTCCGGATTCGTGCCCGGAGCATCTCCAAACCGAGTGCCAAACGAATAGCTCCCCTGAATCGCCCCGGAGCTTCCTTTGAATGTTCCGTTGCCGCCCTTAAGGTCGCCGTTCCATGTAGCTGATGCATTACGCGTTGGCATGATAAATCTCCTTCGTCTTGAATGGGTTATCTCAAACTTTGATTTTCAATTTCAATCAGATGCGCACAAAGCACAAGGACAAAAATTCAAATCTTATTCTTCTTGTGTCTTCGTGCCTTTGTGTCTCTGTGTTCCTTGCTCAAACACCACACGCTTCACGAACGTGCCGCACCGCATTGCGAAACATCTTCAATCCATCTCCCTCTTCCCCATCCTTCTTGCGGCTCGTCCATGCCGGATGTTGCACCACATTCACATGACGCTCCGGATGCGGCATCAACCCAAACACCAGCCCGCTGGCATCGCAAACCCCCGCGATGTCATCCGTGCTGCCGTTCGGGTTGGCAGGAAATTCACCGTCGGCTGTCGTGTCATCCGCTTTGACATAAACCAGCGCCACTTGATCGTTATCCCACAACGCCCGCCGCACCGAGTCGTCCACCGGCACAAATTTTCCTTCGCCATGCGCAATCGGCAGATCGATCGGCTGAAGATCGGCCGTCCAGATGCACTTGCTCGATCGCGCCGCAACCCGAATCCATCGATCCACAAATCGCCCGCAATCGTTGTTCGTCAACGTCGCCGTTTGCCCAACCTGTCCCCCAACCGGCCCCGGCAGCAAATCCGTCTTCACCAAAACCTGAAATCCATTACAGATGCCGATGATCGGCTTCCCCGCATCGCGAAACGCGTGAAACGCATCGTGCAGGTGATGCGCAATCTGATTCGCAAAAATCCGCCCCGCCGCAATGTCGTCGCCGTAACTAAACCCGCCGGGGATCGCGATAATCTGAAAATCCTCCAGCATCGCCGGATTCTCCAGCAATCGATTCACATGAATCGCCTCCGTCGTCGATCCCGCCAGCTCAAACGCATGTGCAGTTTCCACATCACAATTCGTGCCGGCGGTGCGAAGGATCAGCGTGCGGGGTTTCATGCAGACAATCTAACCGTCCCGACGAAAAAAAAGAACTGCTCGCCAAGCTGGAGCCTGGAATTATCGCCAACACTTGCATTTGCGCCGCGATTTCCGCACGCTTGATACGATGCAGCGCCCAGGCCCCAACGCAACGATGATGAGCGGATCGACGACGTTCATTACTTGCGCAATGATGCTCGCACTCTTTGCAGCGCTATCGTGGGAAGCGGTTGCCAGCAAGTGCGCAACCTACGACGAACCAGTTCACGCACTCGGTTCCTGGATGGTGCTTCGCCATTCCGATTTTCGAATCGACGCGGAAAACCCGCCGCTCTGGCAACATTGGGCGGCACTGGCAAACGGCGATAATGCCCTGCCATTCAATTTAAATGATCCGAATTTTTCCCGCATTCTCCATCAGGATCAGGACCTGCGCTACGCATTCACCGCTCATCAGCTATATCAATCTCCCGGCGTCGATGGCGAGCAATTTGTCCGCCGTTCTCGCGCGATGATGCTCCCGATTGGAGTGGCACTCGGCGCAATCATCGCCCTCTGGAGTTGGCGTGTCGCCGGCGGCATTGCTGCAATCGGAGCAACCGCGCTATTTGCACTCGATCCCAACTTCCTCGGCCATGCCCCGCTGGTAAAAAATGATGTCTCCCTGGCACTTGCAATGATTTGGACCGCCATGGCCCTCTGGTTGGTGGGCCAGCGCCTCACTTGGCTGCGAGCCGCCAACCTGGCGCTGGCGACAGCAGCGGCGATAACGATCAAGTTTAACGGCCTGATCGCGCCGTTCATCGTCGCGCTGATGTTAATCGCTCGCGCTCTTCTGCCGATCCCCTGGACGTGGCGACAATCGATTCTCAAAACCAGATTGTCGAAACTTACCGCCGCCGCCATTCTGCTCGTCGCATGCACAGCCGTCTGCTATCTGACAATTTGGGCTTGCTACCATTTTCGTTTTGATCCCACCGCCGAGCCCGATGTGCCGCTGGAACACACGTTGATCTATGGCCGCGCCCAGGTTCAGGGACAACGAAACAGCCCGATCTTTCTTTTAGCCGAATGGGCCGGCAACCATCGGCTGCTGCCCCAGGCGTTTGTGGATGGCGTGCTCTATCAATACGTCTTTTCCTATTCACGCCACGGATTTCTTTGCGGCGAAATCCGCGACACCGGCTGGTGGTCTTTTTATCCGCTCGCGATGCTGTTCAAGACACCGGTAACAACCCAGATCGCGATTCTGCTCGCCGCAGCGACAGCGCTTTATCTGCTTCGCCGTAACCCGCCGAGCGCATCAACGATATGGCTGATCGCCTGCCTCGTCTTCCCCGCTGGTGCTATACTGGCAATATCAATGGCCTCGAACGTCAACGTCGGCTTGCGGCACATCTTTTCGGTCTATCCCCCAATTTATGTGGCTGTCGGCATCACTGCTGCAAAGCTATGGCCAACACTCTCGCCGCCGCGACGATGGATTCTCCCCGCATTCATTGGCCTGCTCGCGGCGGAATCATTCTCCGCCTTCCCCGATTACATCGCATACTTCAACTTCGCCAGCGGCGGATCACGCGGCGGGATCAACTTGCTCGGAGACTCCAATCTCGACTGGGGACAGGATCTACCCCTCCTGGCGCACTGGCAGGCCGAACATCCCGACCGCAGCCTCACCCTGCTCTATTTTGGCACGGTCGACCCAAACTTTTTTCATATCAACACCACCCCCGATCTAAGACAAGCATCCGTCCTGGCCGTCAGCGCGACAGACCTTCAAGGCATTTCTGCCAGTCCTCCTGTTCGCCGAAGGCTTGCCTACATTCGTTCGCTCCAGCCAATGCAAGTGCTGGGCGGAACGATTTATCTCTACAATTGGACACCGATCCAAGAGCAGGCAATGGAACGCGCCGGTGGAACATGAGGGTATGACAGCATTTCTCCGGCAGCGCCGCCTGCACAGGCTCCAATTTTTCGGGACGTATGATCGCAGTGATGAGTTTCGTCGGGAAAAACTCGCTTACAAGTTTCTCAATTAGTCTCCACGCGCGCATGAATGGCTGAATTGTTCAGCGTGTTCTGAAACAACCGGGCGATGTTTTCGCGAATGATGTTCGGATCGCCGCCTCGAAATTGAAACCGATTCCCCTGCACCGTGGTGAGATAAGGATAAACCGCCTTGAACTCCTGAACGGGCGGGGCGGCTCCAACCTGACACAGCGCCGACCACGCGCGAATCAAATCGGCATTGTTGACTCCATCGATGACCACCGAAAACCGTCGCTGGCCATTGGGCGGCTGGCTCGCTGGGCGCGGCTCATCGCCTGCCGAAGAGGGCGCAACGCCCTCATGCAGAATCTTCCCAGCCGCCCCTTCTTCAAAAATATATCCCGCCTCCCCGTGCTGGCTGAGATCCAATCCCTGCGACTCTTCACCGTCACTGATGCGTAATCCCATCAGCAGATCGACAACTTTAAGAATGATGAGCGATCCGACGATGGCAATCAGGCAAGTGATCGCAATCGCGATGATTTGATTGAGCATGACCGCATAGTTCCCCTCGATCAGCCCGAGTTTCGCAACTTCGCCGGCCTTGGGAGCATAAGCAGGCGGCAAATTCACCGCCGCGACGGCAAACACCCCGGTCAACAACGCGCCCAGCGCGCCGCCCGTGCCATGAACACCAAACGCGTCAAGCGAATCGTCATATCCAAATTTGTGTTTGAGTTCTGTGCTGGCCACCGCGCAGACAATGCCGCCAATGGCTCCCATGATGATCGCATACATCGGCGTGGTATATCCGCTGGCAGGCGTGATAACGACCAGCCCCGCCACCGCTCCGGAGATCGCCCCCAGCACCGTCGCCTTGCCGTTTTTGATCCACTCAAATCCCGCCCATCCCAGCGCCGCCGCCGCTGCCGAAAGATGCGTCGCCACAAAAGCGCCGCTCGCCAAGCCACTGGCCGACAGAGCGCTCCCCGCATTAAACCCAAACCATCCCACCCACAACAACGCCGCCCCCACCGCGCTAAGCACAACGCTATGCGGCGGCATCGAACTTTCGCCATACCCCTTTCGCTTCCCCAGCACCAACGCGCAAACCAGCGCCGAAACTCCCGAACTGATATGCACCACCGTCCCGCCCGCAAAATCCAGGGCCGGAAACCTCCCGCCCGTCCATGCGTTCAACAATCCGCCCTTGCCCCACACCATGTGAGCCATCGGACAATAAATCACCAGCAGCCAGATCATCGAAAACAGAAGCATGGATTTGAATTTCATGCGCTCGGCATACGCGCCGCAGATCAGGGCCGGCGTGATCACCGCAAACATCGCCTGGTAAACCATCCATGTGGTGTGCGGAATCGTCGGGGCATATTCGCACGGGGCCGCGCCGACTCCGCGCAGGAATGCAAATCGCAGCCCGCCAATAAAAGGCGTCCCAACATCAAACGCCAGGCTGTAACCCACAATCGCCCACGCGACCGACACCGCAGCCATCAAAATGAAACTGTGCATCATCGTGCCCAGAACATTTTTCCGCCTCACCAACCCGCCATAAAACAACGCCAGCCCCGGCCCCGTCATCATCAGCACTAGCGCCGCGCTCGTCAGCATCCACGCCGTATCACCCGAATTGATTTCCTTCACATCACCAATTTTCACAGGTGTAACTACATTCGCTTCATCCGCCC
>DATAPK010000494.1:0-4284 GCA_036265245.1 Tepidisphaeraceae bacterium
CGGAATCAGGATCAGATCGATGGGCTGATCGCGCAGATCGATCGGCTTCGCCAGACGACGGGAGATCACATTCGGGATCGGGCGGCCTGAAGATTTTTTTGCGCGATGTCCCAGCCGGGGCGGATTCGCAGGGCTTGCTCGAATGCGCCGGCGGCGTCGGGGAAATGGCCGCTTTGATAGAGCGCGCTGCCGAGATTGAGCCAGGCCTCGGCATACTCAGGGTCGATTCTCACTGCCTCACGCAAATTCCAGATCGCTTCATCGAATTGCCCGAGCTTCATCAGGCAGGATGCCAGATCGTAGTGCGCTTCGAGATAATCGGTGTTCGCCGCGACCGCGGTGCGATAGTGATCAATGGCTTCATTAAGCTTGTTCAAAGCTTCCATGCCATCAGTTTGGTTTTTGGTTTTGATGTATTGTTCTCTCGCCTCGTTCGCTTCGTGCTCCAGGGCGACGGCATAATAATAGTTTGCCTCGGCGAAATCCGGCGCGATTTTGAGGGCCTGCTGGTAATACTGAATGGCCTTTTGAGGATCATTGCGACGGTAGTAATAAAGCTCGCCGAGACTTTCGTACGCGTGGGCGAAGGTGGGCATGATCTCGATCGCTTTGCGAAATTCCGTTTCAGCTTCGTCCACCTTCCCCTGCCGAACTAACGCGACGCCGACGTTCCAGTGCGTGTCGTGAAGATTCGGAGCGAGTTCAAGCGCTTTCATGTAATATGGAATCGCTTCGTCGTAACGCTTTTGCTGGGCGAGGGCGTTGCCGAGATTGGTCCATACCATCCAGGAATTTGGATTTTTGTTGCGGGTGTCTCGCCAGAGGGTCTCGGCGTCTTGGTAAATGTGAGTTTGGTTCCAGGTGAGGGAGGCGAGGGTGATTAGGATGATGCCGTAGAAAACCTCACGCATGCGTGGGGCTATATGAGTGGTCAACGCGGCGATCAGGGTGAAGATTGCGATGCTGGCGTGATATTGGAAGTGGTCGGCCACGAAGGAGAATCGCATGGGGTAGACATTTGCAAATCCCAGCGCGGGGAAAAGTGTGCCGCAGAAGAGCAACCAAAGCACGAGCACGCCGCGACCAATGCGGTGACGCAGCGCGAAAAGCGCCAGCGTGGTGATGATGACCAAAGCGGGGAAAATCCACTGGATCGCAGTGGGATGATCGATCTCATTCCATCGCGGATAGATGAAGGTGAGCGGATGTGGGTACACAAGCTTGGCGAGGTAAAACCAGATCACCCTGCCGGCGATCAAGCAACGCTGGACAAACGATAAGCGCAACTCGGGCACGATGTCGCCGGTTGCGCCGACGTGATGCGCTTCCAGATATCCCGTCACCGCGCCCATGACGATGCCGACGACGAAGAATGGAATCAGCGGCCAGAGATCGCGAAGCCGAATGCGGGCATTTTTCCACCAGAGAATCAGCAGAATCGCGGCGGGGAGCGATGCCGTTACCGTTTTGCTGAAAAGGGCGCATAGGAAAAAGATCAGTGCCATCGCATAAGGTCGGGCCGATCGATTAGCGTTGAACTGGAATAAGTAAACACGTATCGCCAGCAGATAAAAGACGAGCGATAGGACATTTTTTCGTTCGGTTATCCACGCCACCGATTCCACCATGACTGGATGAAGCGAAAAAAGGCAGGCGGCGAAGTAAGCTCCGGGCACTTCAAGTTTACGCAGTATTCGCCAGATCAGGATCGAACTCAGCGCATGCAAAAGAATATTATCGATGTGATAAAGCAGCGGCTGCGTGCCGACCAGGTGATATTCGATCCAGAAAGTCGTATGCACCAGCGGATACCATTGCGGCAGCGAGGTGGGGACGAGCCACATCTGGCGCAGGCCATCCAGGGTTCGTAGCGTAGAATTGTTCAGGATGTAATCGGGATCATCCCAGATGAACCCGGCGTGCAGCATCGGGAAATAGGCGATCAGGATGGCGATCACCAGAAACGCAGCGGCGGAAAATTGCCTGGCAATGGCATGTTGTGGCTTGGCAACGATTAAATGGCCGGGCGCCAGTTTCTGGGTGGTCGTCATCTTCGCCAAGTAATATGACCCGCTTTTCGTAAATTTCCATCGAGGCAGGTTAGAATCATGGTCGTGCGATGCCGAATCGTCATCATCGCTGCGCTGCTATTGATGATTGGCGCGCGATTCGCCCGAACGGAACGGGCGGATGGCGCCACGTCGCGGCCTGATTCGGGCAATCGCGGGGATGAACTGGTGGCGCAGCTGGGCGATCCCGATCCGGTGCTACGGCAGCAGGCGGAGGATCGGTTGATGGAGATGGGGGCCGACGCTCGTGCCGCCTTGCTGCGAGGCGCCCAATCGACGTTGCCGGCGGTGGCGGATCGCTCGCGGCAAATTCTTGAGGATTTGCCCTGGTATTTGCAGGAAGACCCGCCCAATGTGCGCCGGCTACTGACCAATTATGGTGCGAAACAAGCCGCCTCGCGAATGGAGGTGGTGCGGCAGTTGTTCGCGCTGCAGCAAGGCGAGGGGTTTAACGCACTGCTCAGGCTGATGGTCGAAGATTCCGATCGGCAGGTCGAATGGTGCATCGAACAAACCTTCCACGACAACGCGACGAGGCTCTCCCCGAGACAGACGCAGCGATTGGTGCTGGCGGGCGACAAGCCCGCGGCGCTTTGTCTGGCGGCGTGGAGCATGGAACCGGCGGACTTTGGCCGGGCGATCGAGTTGTATGAGCTGGCCGTTCATTCCGTCACCGAGCAGGATGAACCGTGCCTCGCCCAGCTTGAACCAACGTTCGATCGGCTCATCGGGTTTCATCAATTCAAGCAGGAGTATGAGAAATCCGCCGACCTGCTGCGGATGAAATGGACGATGAGTCGGCGTGAAATTGAGATTGGCGGCCCGGAGCCTACTGCGTTAGATGCTCTTTTTGCCTTGCACGCCGAGCATGGGCCGCTGGCGGGGTTCGCCAATGATCTTCGCACCAACGCCGATCAGCTTTTTCGGCCGCATGTGATTTACGCGCTGGGCCGGCTTTGTGAGAAACATGATTCTCATCTCGCCGCGTCGTTTTTTTACCGCTTAGCCTACGCGATGAATTCATTTTCGCCCGAACTTCGTGAAGGCGTGAGTGAATTTCTGCTGGAGCAGCATTGGTCAGACCTGGCGGAGCGAGAATTGATCGCGATCACGCAATCCTGGTTCGCGCCGGCGCAGATGGCGGATGGCGCGAAGATGCGATTGGGGTTGCTTCATTCAAGCCTGGGCGATGACGCGCAGGCGGCGCGATATCTGGCGGAGGCGCTGCCAGGATTGCACAATCGCTCGGTTTGGATTGCGCTTCAGCACGGCGATCATCGTCTTTATGGCCGCGGCGCGGAAAATTATCTGTGGACAGTTCAACATTATCATGCCCTGCGCTTCGCGATATCGCAGCAAGATGAGCGAGAGGCGGATAAGCAGGCGCTAGCGATTGCCAAGACCGCCCTTCCGGAAGACACAGCTTTCGCGCTGGCGGCCATTCCCATATTGCAAGCCAACAATCACAAGCAGGAAGCGGACGATTTTTTCAACAAGGCTTACACTGCGGCGCACCGCGCGCTGGATGAAGCCCCCAATAATCCACAACGATTAAATACCATTGCGTGGCTTTGCGCAATCTGCAATCAAAGGCTCGACGAAGCGCTGCCGCTGGCTTTGCGCGCGACAAAGCTGGATGCGAGCGATGCAAACCTGGCCGACACCGTCGCGGAAATCCAGTTTCGCAAGGGGAATGTGGACGAAGCCATTCGAGAGATTCATCGGGCGATCGAACTCGATCCCAAAAGCGATTATTTCAAGACGCAATTGAAGCGATTTGAAAGCGCGCCGGCCAAATCCAACTGACACGATTATCGCTGCGCCCATCGTGACAGCTCGTCGGCCACTCGCTCGATGGTTTCATCCCAAGTTCCGAATTTTTCCTGCCGGAACAGGCGCATCGTCGGATACCACGACGTGGATTCGCCGGAGATTCTCCATCGCCAATCGCAGTTAAAAGGCACCATCGTCCAGACAGGCCGGCCAAGAGCCCCAGCGAGATGCGGCACGGATGTGCATGTGGAAACGATCAGATCGAGATTCATCATCAAAGCAGCGGTCTGGGAAAAATCCGCGAATTCATCGCTGTAATCGATCAAGCGAAATTCGGGCGGCGAGGATTTGATCTGCTCGACGGCGTATCCTTTTTGCAAACTGTAAAAAGTCACCGATTTCACCTTCCGCAATGGCGACAATTGATTTAAATGAAGCGAAC